>CANQDO010000013.1 GCA_947593355.1 uncultured Clostridia bacterium
TTGGGCTGTAGCCAAGCGGTAAGGCACCAGACTTTGACTCTGGCATGCGCTAGTTCGAATCTAGCCAGCCCAACCAAAAAATCGTAGAAATGCTTAAAATAGCTATTCTACGATTTATTTAATGAATTTAGGGACGGTTCTAAAAATCCGGATTTTAGGGACAGATAAAAAGTTGAATCATTATGGATAAAAGTATTAAACTATTTAACCCCGTCCCTAATAGTTTAAGTCGAAAAATGTAGTAATTAGTCGATGAAAAGTGCTTTACAAAAGTAAAAAGATGTGGTAACATAATTTAAGATTTTAAAATTGCAATTTTAATCTAAGTTTTAAGTTTCAAAGGATATTTTAAATTTTATTCTAATTTTATTCTAATTTTTTCCTAATAAAGGCAGGTGATAAGTAACAATGAATTTTAACAAAAGAAATTTAAGTATCGTCTCTGTTTTAGTAACTATAATTATATTTGTATCAGTAAATTTTATTCTATCACAATTAAATAATATGGAAGATAAAAACAGTTCAAAAATAGTTTTAAAAACTTCAGAAATAAATTCCCCTAATAACCCTAATAATATAGTAGAAAGTGAAATGTCAAATGGAACAGCAAATGAAATAACAGAAGTTATACCAAATTTATACAAAAATAGCAGTAATTGGAGAATAGAAATACCAGCTATAAATTTAGATGCTCCAATATTAGAAGGAACTTCAAAAGAAATTATGAGAAAAGCAGTTGGACATTTTGAAGAGAGTCAAACTTGGAATGGAAATGTATGTTTAGCAGCACATAATAGAGGTTATAAATACAACTATTTTCAAGAGATAAAAAGATTAAAAGTGGGAGATTACATTAAGTATACAAATGAGCAAGGAACAAAGTTATATCAAGTAGTAACGAATAATGTAATAGATGAGACTGATTGGTCTTATATAGAAAACACCAAAGATAATAGAATAACACTTATTACATGTGTAGAAAATAAACCAAAGTATAGACAATGTGTTCAAGCAAAGGAGGTATAGTAATAAAGTAAGCTAAAATAAGCACAGTGAGTAAAAAATATGCTAGAGTTTGAAATTTATAAAAAATATGGAAATGAAACTTTAAGGAAAGGAGAGCATGATGTTTTTCTATATTTTCATTATGCAAAATAATAAATGAAAAAGAATAAGAAAAAATTGATATTTACAAGTGTAATACTATTAATAGTATTAGCAATATTTTTAACAGGTGGCTATACATATTCAAAATATGTAACACAAGTAGGAGGTAGTGGAATAATAGATATTGCGGTGTGGGATTTTAATGTAAATGGGTCAAATACGGTAATGGAAACTATAAATTTGGCACAGACTTATGATGAAAAAACATTGTCAAATAATGCTATAGCGCCAGGAACTAAAGGATCATTTGACATTGTAATAGATACCAGAAAAAGCAATACAGCAATTGACTATAATGTGAATTTTGAAAATGAGGTTGGTAAACCTGATAATTTAAAATTTTCGTATGGAGATGTACAAGTATCTAGTATAAAAGAATTAGAAAGTTATTTAATGGGTAGAATAAATGCAAATGATGAAAAAAAAGTTAAAACATTAACTATAAAATGGGAGTGGCCGTATGAAACAGGAGAAAAAAATAGTATAAATGAAAATGATAGTATAGACACTAAAAATGCTAAAAATATAGGAAGATATAGTTTTGACGTAATAGTTACAGGCAGGCAAGTAGAGCCTGATAATGTTAGTTAGAAAATGTAAAATAATATTATAAAAATATGCCTTCTGTAAGCTAAAAACTATAGCAAGCAGAAGGCAAAAAAGGAGAAGTAAAAGATGAAAAAAACAAATAAAAGGGAAGTACTATTAATCATAATGCTTTTATTGATAATGCTTGCAATATTAATGACATCAGTTAGTTTTGCCAAATATGTAACACAAGTTAGAGGGAAAGTATTTGCAGAGATTAAAGACCAAATAGTTGAGAAAGAAAAAACGAATATACCAAAAACATAAAAAGAGGAACATAAAAATAAATTGAATATACTATATAATAAAGTATAAAAATAAACAATTGAACTGAGTAAAAGTAATTGACATATATTACATATTAAATATATAATAAAAGCTATAAAATAGGTAATAAATATAGAAACAGGAGTAAGAGAGGAAAGTGAACCAAAAAGATGATATCGCAATTAGTGGTTTTAGTAATACTTATTGCATTAAATGCATACTTTGCAGCTACTGAAATAGCTTTTATTTCATTAAATGATGCTAAAATAGAAAAGCAAGCTAAAGAAGGAAATAAAAAAGCTAAGCAAATAGAAAAAATGTTAAAAAATCCAAGTAAATTTTTGGCGACAATACAAATAGGAATAACATTAGCAGGCTTTTTATCTAGTGCGTTTGCATCAGAGGCATTTTCGGATATGCTAGCACCTGCATTAAATAGCATTTTTCCATTTATAAGTATAGAAATATTTAAAAGTATATCAATAGTTTTAATAACAATAATATTATCTTTCTTTACGCTTGTTTTTGGAGAGTTAGTACCTAAAAGGTTAGCTATGAAATATTACGAAAAAATTTCTTATGCAACTATTGGAATAATTAGAGTAATATCAATATTAGCAGCACCGTTTGTAAAAATTCTTACGGTAACAACAAACTTAATAGCAAAGCTATTTGGAATATCAGAAAATGATGAAGAAACAGTTACAGAAGAAGAAATAAAAATGATGATAGATGAAGGCGAAGAAAAAGGAACAATAGAGCAAGAAGAAAAAGAAATGATAAATAATATATTTGAATTCAACGATATAACCGCATCAGAAGTTATGACACATAGAACAGATGTATATGCATTAGATATAAACACAGATATATATGAAGTGGTAAAAGAATTGGATGAGTACAAATATAGTAGAATACCAGTATATGAAGAAACAATAGATGATATTAAGGGAATTCTATTTATAAAAGATTTACTTAAATATATTTCAAAAAATGAAAAAGTAAAGTTAAAAGATATAATAAAAGAGGCATATTTTACATCTGAATCTAAGCCAATTAATGAATTGTTTAAGGACTTACAAAAAAATAAGCAACAAATGGCAATTGTTATAGATGAATATGGAGGGACAGCAGGAGTAGTAACAATGGAAGATTTATTAGAAGAAATAGTAGGAAATATATTTGATGAATATGATGAAGTAGAAGCGGACTATGAAAAAATAGATGAAAATACGTATATGATAAATGGAAGTGTATCTATTTATGAATTAAAGAAAATACTAGAAGTAGAAATTCCAGAAGGTGATTATGAAACTTTATCAGGTTATTTATTAGAACTTTTAGGAAGAGTCCCTGAAGATGATGAAAAGCCAGTTATAGAAACAGAAAAAGTGGTTTATAAAATAGAAGAATATACAGATAAAAGAATAGTATGGGTAAAAGCCTGTAAAATTGTGTAGTAACTAAAGTTAAAATTTATATAAGTAAAAATGGAGAAAATAGGTATGAGTGAAGAAATTAAAGTAAATAAAAGTAATAAAAAATTTTTAAAAATATTTTTAATATGTACTATAATAGTAATTATAGTAATAGCTATTGCTGTGGCAGGATATATAATATATAACATGCAAACAGATATAAGTTATGAATTAGAAGAAGTGGGGCAATATAAATACTTAAAATTATATGAAAATGAAAAATATGGAGTAATAGATACAAGTGGAAATATTTTAATAGAGGCACAATATGATCAAATAAATATACCAAACCCATCAAAAGCGGTATTTGTATGTTATGAAGAAAGCGAAGATCAAACTAAAACGAAGGTATTAAATGAAAAAAATGAGCAATTATTTACACAATATGAAGAAGTATTGCCACTTATGTTTAAAGAGCTAACAAATGAGATACCTTTTGAAAAGAGTGTTTTAAAGTATAAGCAAAACGGAAAGTACGGAATTATAGATTTTACGGGTAAAAAAATAACAGACGCAATATATGATGAAATTGCAAGTTTGCAATATAAAGAAGGTTGTTTGCTAGTTACACAAAATGAAAAAGTAGGATTAATTAATATAAAAGGAAAAGAAATAATAAAGCCAGAATACTATTCTATAACAGCAGATGGTTATTATAATGAACAAACAGGTTATAAAGCAGTTGGATTTGTAATATGCAATAGAACAGATGAAGGTTATAGATATGGTTATATAAACTCACAAGGACAAGAACTATTAGAACCTGTATATAATGCTATGCAAAGAGTTACAGAAATAATAGATGATGAAAATGTATATATAGTAGCACAAAGAAATGGTCAGTCAGGTTTAATAAAAAATAAAGATGTTATATTAGAGTTTCAATATGAAGATATAAATTATAATAGAGTGAATTCCGTATTTTCAATAAGAAGGTTAGCAAAATATGGCGTAGTAAATACTACTGGAAAGACTATTTTACCAGTAGAATATGATGAAGTATGGTTTGTAAGTAAAAATATAAATGCGAGAAAAGGAGAAGAAACATTTTTATTTGATGTAAATGGGCAACAAATTCAAGATATGGAATATTCAACTATTATAGAAACGGAAAGTGAAGAATACAAAATTGCTATTAAAGACGAAAAATACGGAGTAATAAATAAAAGCGAAAAGTTAATATTGCCTAATAATTATCAATATATAGAATATGCATTTAAAAACTTTTTTATTACAACAAAAGATGGAAAAGTGGGTGTTGTAGACAGCACAGCAAAAGAAAAAATACCATTTAATTATTCTGTAATACAAAAAATAAGTGGTACAAGCATATTACAGGCAATTAATACAGAAACAAAAATAATAGATTTTTATGATATAGATTTAAACAAAGTTTATACAATAGCAGAGGCTACCATATATCAAGAGGAAAATTATATAAAAATATTGTCAAACAATGATAGAAAATATTTAAATAAAGAAGGTAAGGAAATTTCAAACAAAGAAATATTTAACCAAAATAATATATTTGCATCTTCAAAAAATGGAAAATGGGGTTTTGTAGATAAAGAAAATAATGTAGTTGTGGAACAAAAATATGATATGGTAACAGAAGTAAATGAATACGGTTTCGCAGGAATTAAGTTAAATGAAAAATGGGGTGTAATAGATAAAGATGGCAAAATAATATTAGAACCTAAATATGAAAATATAGATTGGTTAGAGCCAGAATTTGTTAATAAATATTGTAAATTGAATTTTGGCTATGGCTTTGAATATTATTCAGAAGAAATTTAAAAAGGGACGGACTATGATGTTTATTTTAATAAGGAGAAGAAAATGGATATAAATAAATTATCAAAAGAAGTAGAAGAAGAAATAAAAGATGTTTTTATGAAAATAGATGAGGTATGTGAATATAATAGCATGAAAGTTTTAAAAGCGTTTCAGGATAATAATATTTCAGATATGCATTTTGGAAGTACAACAGGTTATGGTTATGGAGATATAGGAAGAGACACTATAGAAAAGGTATTTGCACAAGTATTATGTGCAGAAGATAGCTTGGTAAGAAGTCAATTTATATCAGGAACACATGCCTTAACAGTAGCATTATTTGCATTTTTAAGACCAAATGATACTATGCTTAGTATAACAGGAAAGCCATATGACACTTTAGATGAAGTAATAGGAATAAAAGAAAATGCAAGTTCATTAAAATCCTTTGGAGTAAATTTTGAACAGATAGATTTAATAAATAATGATTTTAATTATGAAAAAATAGAAGAAACACTAAAAAATAAAAAGATAAAGTTAATTGAAATTCAACGTTCAAAAGGGTATAGTACAAGAAAAAGCATTACAATGGAAAAGCTAGAAAAAGTAATAAAATGTATAAGGAATATAGATAAAGAAGTAATAATAATGATAGATAATTGTTATTGTGAATTTGTTGGAACAAAGGAACCTTTAGAAGTAGGGGCAGATGTTATAGTTGGATCACTAATAAAAAATTTGGGCGGAGGAATAGCTCCAAATGGAGCATACATAGCAGGAAGAAAAGACTTAGTAGAGCTTGCAGGCGAAAGATTAACTGCTCCAGGAGAAGGAAAAGAAGTAGGACCAACTTTAGGTATAAATAAGTCAATTTTGCAAGGTTTATTTTTTGCACCAAGTGTAGTTAGGTCTAGTTTAAAAACAGCCGTATTTGCAAGTAGAATGTTAGAAAAATTAGGCTATGAAACAGAACCTTTATATAATGAAGAAAGAGCAGATATAGTACAGACAATAATATTTGGTGATGAAAAGAAACTAATTAAATATTGTCAAGGAATACAAATGGGTTCACCTATAGATTCTAGTTCTATACCAGAACCATGGGATATGCCAGGCTACACAGATAAAGTTATTATGGCAGCAGGAGCATTTACTCAGGGCTCTTCAATAGAACTTTCATGTGATGGTCCAATTAGACCACCATATGTAGCATTTATGCAAGGCGGACTAACTTATGAGTATGGAAAGTTAGGAGTATTAAAAGCAATACAAACTATGGAAAATGAAAACTAAAGGCAATTTAATTATGAAAGAAAATGGCAAAAAGTGTTTTAAAATATGAAATAAAAAGGACAAAAGGTGTTTAAAATATGAAATAAAAAGGGCAAAGGGCAGTTTAAATTATAGGAAAAGTATTAAATTCAATAAAAATGATATGTAGTGGGAAAGGAAGAAAAATTTGAAAGTAATAGTAGTAGGTGGAGGACCAGCAGGCATGATGTCTGCTATAGCTTCAAGACAAATGGGTGATGATGTAGAAATTCTAGAGAAAATGGATTCTTGTGGACGAAAATTGTTAATAACAGGAAAAGGCAGATGCAATATTACAAGTAGTTTACCCATAGATGAATTTGTAAAAAATATACCTGGAAATGGAAAATTTTTATATAGCAGTTTTCAAAATTATACAAATGAAGATATTATTAATTTTTTAAAAGAGCAAAATGTAGAAGTAAAGGAGGAAAGAGGAAATAGAATATTTCCATGTAGTGATAAATCTTCAGATGTATTAAATGCCTTTTTATCTAAGCTTAAAAAATTAAATGTAAAAATACATACAAATGCTGAAGTGGAAGAAATAAAAGTAGATGAAAGTAACAAAGTAATAGGTGTAAAATTAAAAAATGGTGATTTTATAAAAGCAGATAAAATAATTTTAGCAACAGGAGGAAAAAGTTACCCAGCAACAGGTTCAACAGGTACTGGCTATGAAATGGCTAAAAAATTAGGGCATACAGTGACACATATTAGAGCATCTCTAGTACCATTAACTGCAAGTGAAAAAATAGAAATAGATAATTTATATTATAGGACATCACTACAATTATGCAAAGATTTACAAGGATTAAGTTTGAAGAATGTTGCAATACAAATAAAAGATATAAGTATTAACAAAGTGATATATGAAGATTTTGGAGAAATGTTATTTACTCATTTTGGAGTATCTGGTCCAATAATATTAAGTGCTTCAGCTCACTTATTAAGATATAAAAATATAGAAAATCTTTTAAAAGAAGGCAAAGTGATTTTACAAATTGATTTAAAACCAGCTTTATCAGAAGAAAAACTAGACGCGAGAATATTAAGGGATTTTGAAAAATTTAAAAATAGAGAAATAAAACACAGTTTGGATGAACGATTACCACAAAAATTAATATTACCAATAATAAATTTGTCTAATATAGATAGAGAAAAGAAGGTAAATGTAATTACAAAAGAAGAAAGAAAAAGTTTAATTAAGGTATTAAAATGTATGCAAATAACCATACAAGGTTTTAGAAGTATTGAAGAAGCAATTATTACAGCTGGAGGAGTAAGCATAAAAGAAATTAATCCTAAAACTATGGAATCTAAAATAGTACAAGGTTTATATTTTGCAGGAGAGATTATAGATGTAGATGCATATACAGGTGGATTTAATTTGCAGATTGCATATTCAACTGGTTATACTGCAGGAATAAGCTAAAGTTAAAAAATTGAAATTAGGAAATATTAAGTAAAAGTAGGAGATATTAAATGTTACGAACAATAAAAGAAGATATTTGTGCAGAGCTTGTAGAGAAAAAATCAAAATTTATTGCAAATATAATGTATGTACAAACACTACAAGAAGCAGAACAAAAGATTAAAGAAATAAAAAAGAAATACTATGATGCAAGGCATAACTGCTTTGCATTTAGTGTATTAAGCGAAGATGGAATAGTAAATAGATTTTCTGATGATGGAGAGCCAAGTGGAACAGCAGGAGGTCCAATTTTAAATATAATAAATAAAAATGAGCTCATAAATGTTCTGGTGGTAGTAACTAGGTATTTTGGAGGAATTTTGTTAGGCACAGGAGGGTTGGTAAAAGCATATTCAGAGTCAACTTTAAAGGCATTAGAACAAGCAGAGTTTGTAACAGAACAATTGGGAATGGAGGTTCAAATAATAATTTCGTATGCAGATATTGAAAAATTTAAATATTATTGTAATAAAAGCAATATAAAAGTAGTAAATATAGAATATGACGAACAGGTAAAATGTATAATTGAGATGAATGAACAAGAAAAAGAAGATTTTATAATAAATATGCCAAATTTGAATTTTAAAGTAGAAAATTATAAAATAATAAAAAAGAAAAACATAAGAAAACCTTGAAATATAAGGCAAAAATGTCAAAACTTGAAAAAATTTCCAGAAAACTATTGCAAAAATACATAAAAGATAATATAATTCAACTGTAAAATATTTACAAAAATTGAGAAATGGGAGGAAATAAGTGTGAAAGACAAAATTAAGGTTTTAATTGCGGACGACAATAATGACTTTACGACGACATTAAATAGTTATTTGGAAAAAGAGGAAGAAATGGAGGTTGTGTATATTGCTAAAGATGGCAATGAAGCATATAGTGCTATATTAGAGCATAGGCCAGATGTAGTGTTATTAGATGTAATAATGCCACATTTAGATGGTTTAGGCGTTTTAGAAAAATTACAGTTTTCACAATTAGAAAAAATGCCATTATGCATAATGCTATCAGCAGTAGGCCAAGACCAAATAACCCAAAAAGCAATAAATTTAGGGGCAGAATATTATATAGTAAAGCCATTTGACATTTCTGTACTTGTACAAAGAATACGAGAATTCAAATTTCATCAACCTGGAAGTTTTAAAGGTGGATTTGCAAGTAGAGAAATTAAGCCACAATACATTGAGCTTACACCTGATGCTCAAAAAGATGAAGAAAATTTAGAAGCATTAGTTACAAATGTAATCCACGAAGTTGGAGTGCCAGCTCATATAAAAGGATATCAGTATTTAAGAGAAGCAATAATGATGGTAGTAAATGATATAGATATAATAAACCAAATAACGAAGCAATTATACCCAGAAATAGCAAGCAAGTATAGAACAACTCCTTCAAGAGTCGAACGTGCAATAAGACATGCAATAGAAGTAGCATGGGGAAGAGGCCAAACCGATACAGTAGAAAACATATTCGGCTACACAGTTTCAGCAGCTAAAGGAAAGCCTACTAACTCAGAATTCATTGCAATGATAGCAGATAAATTAAGACTAGAATTAAAAACAGCATAGAATTTTATTAAAAAATAAAAAACGGTTCTAAATCCATTGAAATGCACCCCATTTAGTAAACGCAAATTAAAAAACAAATTGTGTTTACTAAATGGGGTGCATTACATTTAGAACCATTTTTTTATTTGATAACTATTTGTCACTAGTAACAGCTTCTTCTAATGAAGAAGTACAATGAGGGCATCTTGTAGCATGGTATGGAATTTCAGAAAGACAGAATGGACACTGCTTTACAGTTGGTTCAACAACTTGTTCTTCAACATCTTTATTTTTTCTGTGTTTTTTAGCAATTTTACTATTATCAGCAAGTTTTTCTAAATTTTCTTTTGTTGAAGCGCTAAGTTTATTAAATGAACGAATAGCAATGAAAATAGAAAATGCAATAATTAAGAAATCTACAATTGTTGTTATAAAAGCTCCATACTTAATTGGTGTATTTCCTATTGTAAATACTAAATTAGAAAAATCAACCTCACCTGTAAAAACAGTAATTAGTGGCATAATAATGTCATTAACTAAAGATGTAACTATTTTTTGAAAAGCACCACCTATGATAACACCCACAGCCATGTCCATAATATTTCCTCTTGTAGCAAACTCTTTAAATTCTTTTAACATAAAAAATCCTCCTTTTATACATATTTATATATGTTTTAATATACATTTTGTAGTATGCATATTTTTGTTGACAAAAGCACAATTTAAGTTTTAATCGTATCGTTCAATAGTAAGCTCTCTATAATCTAAATTTGATTCTAATTTTTTAAATGAAATCTTAATATGTTTTTTAGGCAAAATATCTTCAATAAGTTCACCCCATTCAATAATGCAAATGCCATCTTCAAAATAATCTTCTCCACCAATGGCATAAAATTCATCACTATCTTCTAAGCGATAAACATCAAAGTGATAAATATTTATATCATCATTTTTATATTCATTAACAATGGTAAAAGTAGGGCTAGATATTTCATTTTCTAGTCCAAAATATTTTAAAACACCTTGAGTAAATTTTGTTTTGCCACAACCCAATTCACCTGTTAAAACTACAATATCACCTTTTTTTAAATCTTTTGCAAATTTCATTGCAAAGTTAATGGTGTCATTTTCACATTTAGAAATAAACTTATACATAAAATGTAATCCTTTCTAGCGCAAAGCTTATATATTACTTACGTTACTTATGCTTGCATAGTATATCATATTTTAACATAAATTGACAATATCTGCAAGGAATTTCTGGGACGGTTCTAAAAATCCGGATTTTTAGAACCGTCCCTAAATTCCCCTTGAAGTTTTATACGATATATGCTAAAATAATTGAGAAATAAGGAGGAAATATGGATCAAAAGCATATTCGTAATTTTAGTATAATTGCACATATAGATCATGGAAAATCAACTTTAGCAGATAGGCTAATAGAAATGACAGGAGTTCTTTCAAAAAGGGAGATGGAAGAACAAGTATTAGATAATATGGATATTGAAAAAGAAAGAGGAATAACCATAAAGTCTCAAGCAGTTAGAATGAGTTATAAAGCTAAAGATGGACAAGAATATATGTTAAATTTAATAGATACACCAGGGCATGTAGATTTTAATTATGAGGTTTCAAGAAGTTTGGCAGCATGTGATGGAGCAATACTTGTAGTAGATGCAAGCCAAGGAGTAGAGGCTCAAACGCTTGCAAATGTGTATTTGGCAATAGATAATAATTTGGAAATTTTACCAGTTATAAATAAGGTAGATTTACCTAATGCAAGGCCAGATGAAGTAAAAAAAGAAATAGAAGATATAATAGGAATTCCAGCAATGGATGCACCTTGTATTTCAGCAAAAACAGGTCTTAATGTAGATGAAGTATTAGAAAGAATAGTAAAAGATTTGCCAGCACCAACAGGAGATGTGAATAAACCTTTAAAAGCACTAATATTTGATTCTGTATATAATGATTATAAAGGGGCAATAGCTTATGTTAGAATAAGAGATGGAAAAGTAAAAGTGGGAGATGAAATATTGCTAATGGCAGCTCAAAAGTCATTTGTCGTAACAGAGGTAGGGTGCTTTGAGCCAGGAACTTACATGCCTGCAGATGAATTAGTGGCAGGTGAAGTAGGGTATATAGCTGCAAGTATAAAAAGTCTTTCAGATGTACGAGTAGGTGATACTGTTGCATTAAAAGATAATCCACCAGACGAACCACTTCCAGGGTATAAAAAAGCAAATCCAATGGTATATTGTGGTTTATACCCTGTAGATGGAAGCGACTATGAAAATTTAAAAGTAGCGTTGGAAAAGTTAAAACTAAATGATGCAGCTTTAGAATATGAACCAGAAACCTCTACGGCTTTAGGCTTTGGGTTTAGATGTGGCTTTTTAGGTTTACTACATTTAGAAATAATAGAAGAAAGAATAGATAGAGAATTTGATTTAAGTTTAATTACAACATCTCCATCAGTTATATATAAAGTATATAAAACAGACGGAACTGTTATGGAACTATATAATCCTGCAGATTTACCATTACCTAATGAAATATCATATATGGAAGAGCCTTTTGTTACAGCACAAATAATGACTCCAAAAGAATTTGTTGGAAATGTAATGGATATATGCCAAAATAGGCGAGGAATTTACGTCGACATGAAATATTTAGATGAAAATAGGGTAACATTAATATATGAACTTCCATTAAACGAAATAATTTATGATTTTTTTGATAATCTAAAATCAAAAACAAAGGGCTATGCATCATTTGACTATGAATTTAAAGATTATAGGCGTTCAAGTTTAGTTAAATTAGATATTTGGGTAAACGGAGAAGGCGTAGATGCACTTTCATTTATAGTTCATAAAGATTCAAGTTATGAACGTGGTAAAAAAATGATTGAAAAATTAAAAGAAGCAATACCAAGGCAGTTATTTAGCATTCCTATTCAAGCTGTAATAGGAGGAAAAATAATTGCAAGAGAAACTATATCTGCTATGAGGAAAGACGTTTTGGCAAAATGTTATGGTGGAGATATAACTAGAAAGAAAAAATTGCTAGAAAAACAGAAAAAAGGTAAGAAGAAAATGAGGCAAATAGGAAACGTGGACATACCACAAGAAGCATTTTTATCTGTACTTAAACTAAATGATGAATAAAAGTGCATCAATAAATTATTTAGAAAAATTTAATAGAAAGGTTAGAAATGAAAAATAATTATAAAGAAAAAAATCGAGATAACAAGCAAAAATTAGAAAACAACAAAAAAGAAAAAAACTATGCAAATAAACAAAAAGTAGAAAATAGAGGAAAAGAAAAAGTAGAAAACCAAGAAAATGAATATAATGATCAAATTGAAGGAAGAAATCCGGTAATTGAACTATTAGAGTCAGGAAGAGACATAAATAAAATATTTATACAATCTGGCGAAAAACATGGATCTATTAATAAGATAATAGCAATGGCAAAAGAAAGGAAAATTTTAATTTCTGAAGTGGACAAAACCAAAATAAATCAAATGGCTCAAACTGTTAATCATCAAGGAGTAATAGCTATAGTACCACCATATAATTACTGTGAAGTTGATGATATTTTATTTGAAGCAAATACTAGACAAGAAGATAATTTTGTAGTAATATTAGATGGAATAGAAGATGTGCATAATTTAGGTTCAATAATAAGAACAGCAGAAACGGCAGGAGTACATGGAATTATAATCCCCAAAAGAAGGTCTGCAAGTGTAAATAGTACTGTAAGTAAAGTATCTGCTGGCGCAGTCGAGCATATGAAAATTGCAAGGGTTAATAATATAAACGAAACAATAAAATATTTAAAGGAAAAAGGCTTATGGATTTGCGGAACAGATATGGATACAAAAACGTATTATTATGACCAAAATCTCAAAGGTCCTATAGCTATTGTAATTGGTAGTGAAGGTTTTGGAATGAGTAGATTGGTCAAAGAAAACTGCGATTTCTTAGTAAAAATACCTATGAAAGGGAAAATTACATCTTTAAATGCTTCTGTATCAGCCGGAATAGTCATATATGAAGCATTAAAACAACGAAATAATGCTAAAGAATAATTTGAAGACCGAAATACAAAAGAAAATAAAAATAGAGGAGGAAAAGAAGTATGTATTACGGAAAGAAAAAGTGGATTATAATATCTATTGTAATTATTGTGTTAATTATTGCAATAGTAGGAGTAGGGTTATTCCTATTTTTAAAAACAGATTTATTTAAATCAAATAAAGATTTGTTTTACAAATACATGGGAGAACAAATATCAGCATACAAATCAAATAATGGAACTCAAAGAGAACAGGTTGAGAACTTAAAGCAAGTGAAACCATACACTACTGAAGGTGAATTAACAATTGGGTATGAAGATATGAATTCAGACCAAAATCCATTAACTGAAAGTTTAGAAAATTTATTATTAAAGGTAAATGGAAAGTATGATAAAGCAAATGAAGTAGAAAATACAAATATAACATTAGTAAATGGAACACAAGACGTATTTACTATAGGTGCTGCAAGAACAGGTGATATATATGCATTAAGAGAAGATGAAATAGTAAAAGATGTTTATGTCGGAATTAGAAATGATAATTTAAAGGTACTTGCACAAAAATTAGGAATAGACTCAATTACAACACAATTCTTACCAGATACAATGACTGAGGCACTAACACAAACAGATTTATTACAATTTTCAGAAGAAGATATTAAGCATATACAAGAAATATATGCACCAGTTCTTTCTGGAATGATAAAAGAAGCTAACTATAGTAAACAAAATGGAGTTACAATATCTAATGACAGTCAAAGTTATACATGTAATTCATATAGGTTAGACTTAAGCGGTACTGAATTAAAGAGTGTAATACTTGCAATATTAACTCAATTACAAACAGATAGTATAACACTAAATTTAATATCAACAAATGCTATTGCATTAGGTCTACCAGATGAATATACTGATATAGAAGAAATAACAGCTTTAATAGAAAATATAATGGATGAAATACAAGAACTAGAATTTCCTGAAGAAGGAATAAGTATGGTAGTATATGAAAGCCAAGGAAAAGCAGTTTCAGCAGAGTTAATAGTTAAAAATGAATTTAAAATAACAATGTTTAATGATGTAAAAGCTGATTCATTGGCACTAAATATAAAACTAGAAAATTTATCTGCAAGAGAAGGCTTTAACGTTATTACTGTTAAAATTACAGTATCTGAAACAGCAACACAAACAATGTATGCTATAGACTTTAATATGGATGATATTTTAGTATTTAATGTTTCATATGATAGCAATGGTCTTGCCACAACAGATAATGTACAAAATAATTTCTCAGTAACAGTAGAAACAGAAAATCAAACTATACTAGCTAATTATTCAGAAAAAATGGAATTCACAAATAGCATAGATGATATGGTAGAATTAAATAGTAGCAATACAGCAATATTAAATGATTACACAACAGAACAGCTAAATGCAATTATTCCACAAATAAGCGATATGGCAATACAAGTATTCACTCAAAAGATAATGAGTTTAGGTATAGGGCAAACAAATAATGTAACACCAAATCTAAATGAACAAAATGAAGGAAATACACCAAATGCAGAAGATACAAATGCTGGAACACAAGGAAATGTTACACAACCAGCTATAACATCAGGACAACAATAGTATTGTATAGTAACAAAAAAGATGACAAAAAAGCTTGACTAATGCAAAAAATATAGTATAATATTTGGTGAACATAAATATAAATTCAAAAGTAAATGTTAAATATAAACATAAACAAAAACTATAATGAGAAAAAGTAAAATAAAGGTTACTTAAAAGAGAGGGTTTGTTATTAGCTGAAAGCGAGCCCAAGCAAACATATTTGAAAAACTACCTCATTGTTTCTAGAAAAAATCTAGACGGTTAACTTACGTTATAAAGTTTAATGAAGTTAAAAATAGGGTGGAACCGTGTTATATAGCACCCCTAGATGCAAAAAAAAGCATCTAGGGGTGCTTTTAGTTAAACTATTAGGGACGGGGTTAAATAGTTTAACACATTGATATTGATAATTTTATAAAAAAGCTAAACTATTGGGGACGGGGTTAAATAGTTTAGTATATTTAAAATATAATCCTAAAATTAAAAAATGAAGATTTATTTACTAAACTATTTAACCCCGTCCCCAATAGTTTAGCTAAAAATAAATTTGTGTTAAACTATTTAACCCCGTCCCTAATAGTTTAAAGGGAGGAAGAGAAATGATAGAAGTAGAATTAAAAGATGGTTCTAAAATGGAACTAGAAGGAAAAATGAGTGTGCTAGAAGTAGCAAAAAAATTAAGTGAAGGTTTGGCAAGAGTTGCAACATGTGCCAAAGTAAATGGGGAAGTAAAAGATTTAAGATTTGAAATTACCCAAAATTGCAAATTAGAAATTTTAACTTTTGATGATTTAGATGGAAAAAAGGCTTATTGGCATACAACATCACATATAATGGCACAAGCTATAAAACGTTTATATAATGATGTAAAATTAACAATAGGTCCTTCTATAGATAATGGATTTTATTATGATTTTGATAAAGAAAAAACATTTTCGGATGAAGACTTTGCAAAAATAGAAGAAGAAATGAAAAAAATAATAAAAGAAGATTTACCAATAGAAAGATATACTTTACCAAGGCAAGAAGCTATAAAGTTAATGCAAGAAAGAGAAGAACCATATAAAGTAGAATTAATAGAAGAATTACCGGAAGGAGAAGAGATATCTTTCTATAAACAAGGTGAATTTGTAGATTTATGTGCAGGTCCACACTTAATGAGCACAGGAAAAGTAAAAGCTGTTAAACTATTAACAACTTCAGGTGCATATTGGAGAGGTAATGAAAACAACAAAATGCTACAAAGAATTTATGGAATTTCTTTCCCAAAAGCTTCTGAATTGGAAGAATATTTAAACATGCTAGAAGAAGCCAAAAAGAGAGACCACAAAAAATTAGGTAAAGAATTAGAATTATTTATGATAGCACCAGAAGGACCAGGTTTCCCATTTTTCTTACCAAAAGGAATGGTATTAAGAAATATATTAGAAGACTTTTGGAGAAAAATACACGTACAAAATGGTTATGTTGAAATAAAAACACCAGTTATATTAAATGAAGAATTATGGCATCGTTCAGGACATTGGGATCACTATAAAGAAAATATGTATACAACAAAAATAGATGGAGTAGATTATGGAATTAAGCCAATGAACTGCCCAGGGGGAATGTTAGTATATAAGAGCAAAATGCATTCATATAAAGACCTTCCAATAAGAGCAGGAGAATTAGGTTTAGTTCATAGACATGAAAAATCAGGTCAATTAAATGGCTTATTTAGAGTACGTTGCTTTACACAAGATGACGCACATATATTCTGCTTACCAGAGCAAATAGAAAGCGAAATTATAAATTTAATGCATTTAATAAATAAAGTATATAGCATGTTTGGATTTAAATATACTGTAGAATTATCAACAAGACCAGAAGATTCTATGGGATCAGACGAAGATTGGGAGATGGCAGAGAATGCTTTGAAAAAAGCTTTGGAACACGAAAATATACCTTATGAACTAAATGAAGGAGATGGAGCATTCTATGGACCAAAAATAGACTTCCACATCAAAGATTGTTTAGGACGTGATTGGCAATGTGGAACAATACAACTAGATTTCCAAATGCCAGAAAGATTTGATTTAACATATATAGGGGAAGATGGAGAAAAACATAGACCAGTAATGCTTCACAGAGTTATATTTGGAAGTATAGAAAGATTTATAGGAATATTAATAGAGCACTATGCAGGAGCATTTCCATTATGGCTTTCTCCTGTACAAGTAAAAATAATTCCAATTGCAGATAGACAATTAGACTATGCAAAAAAATTACAAGAAAAGTTAAGTGAAAATGGAATTCGTGTAGAAATAGATGAAAGACAAGAAAAAATAGGTTATAAAATCCGTGAAGCTCAAATTGAAAGAGTACCATACATGCTTGTTGTTGGAGATAAAGAAGTTGAGGCAAATGTAGCAAGTGTAAGAGATAGGAAAGATGGAGATATTGGACAAATGAATATAGATGACTTTATAGCTAAAGTAAAAGAAGAAGTGGAAAGCTATAGCATATAACAAAATAGTAAAATTATTGATAAATTTTGTTGACTTTTACATAAATACGTGGTAGAATATTAAAGCATATGTTGAATGCATATGCTTTTTAAAATATAAAATATGTAAAAGAAATAGACGGTGGAGGTGTTTTGAAATGGCTGCAAAAGGAGCTAGAGAACCAATTACATTAGAATGCACAGAATGCAAGAGAAGAAATTATATGACAGAAAAAAACAAAAAAAATAATACTGACAGATTAGAGGTAGTAAAATATTGTAAATATTGCAAAAAACGTACAACTCATAAAGAAACAAAATAGCCTTTTTAAGGAGGAATAAAGATGGCTAAGGAAAACAATAAAATTAAAGAAGCAAATAAAACAAAAAAAGAAAAGAAACACTTTTTTAAAGACCTAAAAGCGGAACTTAAAAAAGTCATTTGGCCAACACCAAAGCAACTTGTAAATAATACAATTGCAGTAATAACTATTGTGCTAATAACAGCAGTAATAGTATTTGCTTTAGATTTTGTATTTGAAACAGCAAATACATATGGAGTAGATGCTTTAAAATCAGCAATAGAATCAAATAAATCTGAAAATGTAGTAGAAGATGGAAACACTGTAGAAAATACAGAAGGTTCTGAAGATGCAAATGTAGAAGCAACTACAGAAACAACAGAGCAAAATACTACTGATGAAGGTACAACTACAGAAAATACTACTGAAGATGCAACTACACAAGAAAGTACTACACCAGCTGAGTAAAATAGTGCAATGCAAGTTATATGAATAATATAAAGGAGGCCGAAAATCAATGTCACAAGAAAATGCAGATTTAAAGCCAAGATGGTATGTTGTGCACACATATTCAGGTTATGAAAATAAAGTTAAAACAGACTTAGAAAAAACTGTAAAAAATAGGGAGTTAGAAGATTTCTTTTTTGAAATAGTAGTTCCAATGGAAGAACAAATAGAAATAAAAGACGGAAAGAAAAAAACTAACTTAAAAAAAGTTTTTCCTGGTTATGTTTTAGTAAAAATGATTGTAACAGAGGCAACATGGTATATAGTAAGGAATACTAGAGGAGTTACTGGCTTTGTTGGTTCAGGAACAGACCCAATACCACTTACTGAGGCAGAAATAAGAAAAATGGGATTTGAACTTCCATCAGTTACAATAGACTATGATGTAGGAGACTCTGTGTCTATCATAGATGGTTCATTCGAGAATTTTGTGGGTACAGTTCAAGAAATAAACAAAGATAAAAAGAAAGTAAAAGTTCTTGTATCAATGTTTGGTAGGGAAACACCAGTTGAGGTAGATTTCTCACAAGTGCAAAAAGTTTAAAACGAAATAGATGATTTCAAAGTCTATATTAATAAGTTTAAAATAGAAATAAAAATCTTTATTTCTATATTAATAAATCTATAATTATTTAGATGTAATATACATCAAAACCAAAGGAGGTGCTAACACAAATGGCAGAGAAGGAGATTACTAACGTAATTAAATTACAAATAGAAGCAGGAAAAGCTACACCAGCTCCACCAGTAGGACCAGCATTAGGATCAAGTGGTGTAAACATTATGCAATTCGTAAAAGAATTTAATGATAGAACTGCAAATCAACCAGGAATGATAATCCCAGTTGTAATAACAGTATATAAAGATAAATCTTTTGAATTCATAACAAAAGTACCACCAGTAGCAGTATTAATTAAAAAAGCAATTAAAATTCAAAAAGGTTCAGGAAAACCTAATAGAGATAAAGTTGGAACAATAACTAAAGCTCAAGTTGAAGAAATTGCAAAACAAAAAATGCCAGACTTAAATGCAGCATCATTAGAATCAGCAATGAGTATGGTTGCCGGAACTGCAAGATCTATGGGTGTTGTAGTGGCAGAATAATTAAAATATTGGGAGAAGTAAGTTAGAAAATCTAGCAAAATTAAAACTTCGATAATACCAAAGGAGGAAAAATGAGTACAGGAAAGAGATATAAAGCAAGTGAAAAACTTGTTGAAAAAAATAAGGTGTATGATATCAAAGAGGCATTAAATATTATAGAAAAAATGCCAAAAGCAAAATTTGATGAAACTGTAGAATTACATGTAAAATTAGGTGTAGATTCTAAACATGCAGACCAACAAGTAAGAGGTACAACAGTACTTCCACATGGAACAGGTAAAACTCAAAGAGTTTTAGTATTTGCAAAAGGGCCAAAAGCTGAAGAAGCTCAAAAGGCTGGAGCAGATTTCGTTGGAGCAGAAGAATTAATACCAAAAATTGAAAAAGAAAACTGGTTTGATTATGATGTTATCGTTGCAACACCAGATATGATGGGTGTTGTAGGAAGATTAGGTAAAGTATTAGGACCAAAAGGATTAATGCCAAACCCTAAATCTGGAACAGTAACAATGGACCTTACAAAAGCAATAAACGAAATTAAATCAGGAAAAGTAGAATACAGATTAGACAAAACAAATATTATTCACTTAGGTTTTGGAAAAGTTTCATTTGGAGCAGATAAATTATTAGAAAACTATGATGCAATTATGGGAGCTATTATAAAAGCGAAACCATCAGCAGCTAAAGGACAATACATTAGAAGTGTATCAATATCTACTACAATGGGACCTGGAATGTATATTGACCAAAAATAATTATAGTAGCCAAAGAAAGTAGGCATAAAAATAAGTCCTACCGAGGCATAAGAAGAGAGGGTAAAACCAATCTCTATGCCTTTTGGCTATAGAGGTTGGTTTTTAATTTTGGAAAATTAAATTTAATAGGATAAATATTTGGGAGGTGAAAACAAAAATGGCAAGTGAAAGCATACTAAAACAAAAAGAAGAAGAAGTAAAAAATCTAGCTGAAAAATTTAAAACAGCTAAAATAATACTTATAGCAGACTATAGAGGAATAACTGTAGAAGATGTTACAAAATTAAGAAATTCTTTAAGAGATATAAAATCTGACTACAAAGTTATAAAAAACAATATTGTAAAAAGAGCATTGAATGCAAATGGAGAAAATGGTTTAGACGAAGTACTAGCAGGGCCAACAGCTGTAATAACATCTGAAGAAGATTATTTACAACCACTAAAAGTAATTTATAAATATTCAAAAGATAATGAATTTTATAAAATTAAAGGTGGTATAGTTGAAGGTAAGGTAATGTCAATAGACGAATTAATTACTTTAGCAAAACTACCATCAAGACAAGAATTACTTGGAATGCTTGCAGGTGGCTTACTTGGAGCTATTTCAAAACTTGCAGTTGGATTGGATCAAGTAAGATTACAAAAAGAAAATGCATAGCAAATTGTACATGAATAAAAACGTAAATCACAATTGATGTGATAAGTAAAATTAAAAAGCGTAAATCACAATTGATGTGATAACAAAATAAAAAAATAAAATCGCAATTGCCGCGATAAATAAAATTTAAGGAGGAATTTAAAATGGCAAAAATAGAAGAATTATTAGAAACTATTGATAGTTTAACAGTAGCAGAATTAGCAGAATTAGTAAAAGGAATAGAAGAAAAATATGGAGTATCTGCAGTAGCAGCAGCTGCACCAGCAGCTGGAGGAGCAGCAGGAGCTGCAGCAGCTGAAGAAAAATCATCATTTAATGTTGTATTAAAAGAAGCAGGAGCTAACAAAATTCAAGTAATTAAAGTTGTTAGAGATGCAACAGGATTAGGATTAAAAGAAGCTAAAGACTTAGTTGACGGAGCACCAAAAACAGTTAAAGAAGGAGCTTCTAAAGAAGAAGCAGAAGAATTAAAAGCTAAATTTGAAGAAGCAGGAGCAACAATAGAATTAGCTTAATTTTAATAAGGAAAATTATATATTAATACAAACTAAAGACCACCATAAATGTTATAAAATGGCATAAATGGTGGTTTTTATTTGACCATTTTTATAAAAGTTGTAAGAGTTATTGTTATAAAATGCTGTAAATTTTTAAGCTAGAGCTATTGTTATAAAATGCTGTAAATTTTTAAGCTAGAGTTATTTTTATAAAAAGAGTTAAGAAATTATTTGCTTTCTTATGTAAAACATGCTATAATGTGCGTGTCACATAACTATTACGTTTCTAAATATTTTAGCAACAAGTAAAGGCAATAGTTGAATAACTTTTAGAAAGGGGAATTTTTATGGAAGAGGAAAGGCGAATTGTAAGTGATAGCTCAATGTTTAAAAGGGATACGGAAAATAATCTGTATGAACTTGAAAACCCAAAAACAGAAAGCCAAGATATTTCTTCGAGGCATTTTGCATTAGGGCCATTAGATGGTCGCTATTCGGAAATTGCTAGACGATTATCGCCATACTTTTCTGAATATGCCTTAGTAAAAAACAGAATCAGGGTAGAGGTGTATTGGCTTAAGTTTTTATTAAAAAACGTAAAGGGTAATGATATTTTAGATAACTTTGATATGAGTAATATGATTAAAATTTTGTCCATTTATAGAGATTTTTCTGAAAGCTCATTTATCGAAGTTAAAAAAATTGAAGCAATTACGAACCATGATGTAAAAGCAGTTGAGCTATATGTTGCAAAAAGGCTTAAAGAAATGGGAATGGATAGCCTTGTTAGTTTTGTACATATTGGTTGTACTTCTGAAGACATTAACAACACAGCATATGCATACATGATAAAAAAGGCAATAACTGAAGAATGGATTCCAGAAGCCAATAAATTGATTCAAACAATTTCTGATTTAGCTATTGCCAATATGGACATACCAATGCTTGCTCATACTCATGGCCAGCCAGCAACACCAACTACTGTAGGCAAGGAATTTGCAGTTCATGTATATCGCTTCAAAAAATATTTGCAGAAGATGAGGAATATTAAACCTTGTGCAAAATTTAATGGAGCAACAGGAAACTATTCAGCAATTTCTGTGGCATTCCCAAATGAACGTTGGCAAATAATGTCAAAACATTTTGTTGAGTATTATTTGGGGTTGGAATTTAACCCGGTAACAACTCAAATAGAAAGCCATGACTATGTTTGCGATATTATGGACATTATTAGGCATTTCAATAATATCCTCAGGGACTTGGATTTGGATATGTGGTTATACATTAGCATGGATTACTTTAAGCAAATTCCTGTACAAAATGAGGTAGGTAGCAGTACAATGCCTCATAAGGTTAATCCTATTCGTTTTGAAAATAGCGAAGCAAACGTTAAAATGGGAAATGCTATTTGTTCAGTACTTTCTGATGAATTACCACGTTCTCGTATGCAAAGAGATTTATCAGATTCTTCTTTGCAGAGGAATATTGGCCTTGCATTTGGCTATTCAATTCAAGCAATTCAGCAGACAATAGAAGGTCTTAAAAAGGTAGCTGTAAATGTAGAAAAAATTTCAGCAGACCTTGAAAGTAAGTGGGAAGTTTTGGCAGAGCCTATTCAAACAATGCTCCGCAAATATGGTATACCAGATGCGTATAATCAGTTAAAAGAGCTTACAAGAGGTAAAAATATCTCTAAAGAAGCAATTCAGGAGTTTATTAAATCTTTAGATGTTTTATCTGATGAAGATAGAAAAACACTCCTTGAATTAACTCCTTCGAGTTATATTGGTTTGGCATCTAGCATTGTGGAACAAGAAGTATAATTTTAATGTAAAAAGAGTCGTATTCTAATTGGAATACGGCTCTTTCCCTTAATTTATAGCTGAAAAAATCAATTTAAATTTATAGCTAAAAAGTTAATTTTAAATTTATAGCTAAAAAGTTAATTTTAAATTTATAGCTAAAAAAGTTAATTTTAAATTAGTGCTTGCTTAAGACTATTAGTTTTAGCAGAACAAAAAAATAAAAAATTCGGCAGTCGATTTTTGTAGAAATTTGTCGATTGACTTTTGCAGAAATTCAAAAAATAAATTCTGTTATAATTAATTAGATAATAAAATTAAATAAGCGATTTTTGTAAAAATTTGACGAACGATTTTTGTTGACAAACAGAAAATTTGAATATATAATGGGCACACTTAACATAACAAGGAAGTGAACAAAATGTTATCTATAATAAAAACAGTCGCTCTAAATGGAATAGAGGGGTATTTAGTTGATGTTCAAGTAGATGTATCGGAAGGGTTACCAAGTTGGGAGGTAGTAGGTCTTCCAGACATAAGTGTAAGAGAATCAAAAGAAAGAGTAAAAGTAGCAATAAAAAACTCCAAAATAAAGATGCTAAGTAAAAAAATAACAATAAATTTAGCGCCTGCAACTTTAAGAAAAGAGGGTACATTTTTTGATTTACCAATAGCCATAGGAATATTAATGTCGACCGAGTATATATGGGAGCAAAATTTAAATGATACGGTATTTATAGGGGAGTTATCTTTAGATGGTAAAATTACAAAAGTAAATGGAGTTCTGCCAATGTGCATAGAAGCAAAAAAATTAGGAATAAAAAAAGTAATTGTTTCAGAAGAAAATGCAAAAGAAGCGGCGATAGTAGATGGAATAGAAGTAATACCGGTAGTTAATTTAATTCAAACAATACAATATTTAAATAGTCAAATACATATTAATCCTAAAAAAACAAATATAGATGAAATTTTTAATCAAAGTCAAATTTATTCTTTAGATTTTTCAGAAGTAAAAGGTCAAGAAAATGCAAAAAGGGCTTTGGAGGTTGCAGCCTCTGGAGGTCACAATATATTACTAATAGGAAGTCCACGGATGTGGTAAAACAATGCTTGCAAAAAGAATACCAACAATACTTCCGAAGCTAAATTTTGAAGAAGCATTGGAAGTTACAAAAATACATAGCATAGAAGGTAGTTTAAACGAAAGCATGCCATTAATAGTAGAAAGACCATTTAGAAGTCCACATCATACTATATCAAAAAGTTCTTTAATAGGAGGCGGAAAAATTCCAAAGCCAGGGGAAGTTAGTTTGGCACATAATGGTGTATTATTTTTAGACGAACTACCAGAGTTTAATAAAGAAGTATTAGAAGTTTTAAGAGGTCCTATAGAAGATAGAAAGGTAACATTAAGCAGAGTGCTTACAACAATAACATATCCATGCAACTTTATGCTAGTTGCAAGCATGAATCCATGCATGTGTGGTTACTATGGAAGTGACAAAGAATGTAAATGTACCAAGGAAAGTATAAGAAGATATATAAACAAAATAAGTGGACCTATGCTAGATAGAATAGATGTACAAGTAGAAGTAAATTCTGTAAAATATGAAAAATTAAATAGTAATAAGGTGGAGGAAACTTCAGAAGAAATAAGGAAAAGAGTAAAAGAAACAAGGCAAATACAACAAGAAAGGTATAAAAAATACAAAATTTTTTCAAATGCAGAATTAACTCCAAAATTAATGGAAAAATATTGCAAAATAGATGAAGAAAGTAAAAAGTTACTAGAGAATGCATTTGATAAATTGGGATTAAGTGCAAGAGCATATGGACGAATTTTGAAAGTGGCAAGAACAATTGCAGACATGGAAAAAAGCGAAAATATACAAAAGAATCATATATTAGAGGCAATTTCATATAGAGGTTTAGATAAAAAATATTGGGTATAAATTTAAATGTTTAAAAAGCAAACAATATTGGAGGGAACAATGGATTACTTAAGCAATAATAAAATTAGCATGGAAGAGAGCAATATAAATGAAAGTTGTGCAGGTAAACATAGTATTAAACAAAGAGGTACAATAGATATTTCTACTATAAAACAATTACAAAATATAAAAAACAAGCCTAAATGTATGTATTATATGGGAAATTTAGAACTTTTAAATAAACCAATAATAGCAATTGTAGGTTCTAGAAAATGTAGCAAATATTCACAAAATATGTGCAAAATGTTTGTAAAAGACTTAGTTGAAGAAGGTTTTGTAATAGCCAGTGGACTAGCTGTGGGAATTGATGGAGTGGCACATATATCGTGCCTTGAAAATGGAGGAAAAACAATTGCTGTGCTGGCTGGAGGAATAGATGAAATATATCCAGAAGAACATAAAGAACTTGCAGAAGAAATTATAAAAACGGGAGGGTTATTAATAAGTGAAAAAAACTTTCAAGAAAAAACAAATAATTTAAACTTTCCACAAAGAAATAGAATAATAAGTGCAATAAGTATGGGGGTTTTAGTAATTGAAGCAAAATATAGAAGCGGAAGTAATATAACTGCAAGGTATGCTATAGAACAAAATAAAGCTTTGTTTACAATACCTCATAATATTGGAACAAGTGCAATAGGGGGGATGAAGAAACTTTTAAAAATAGGTGCTAAACTTGTATATAGTGCAGATGAAATAATTGAAGAATTGAAAAATAAAAATGGTCAAATAAAAGATAAAGTTCAAGTAGATAGAAACCAAATACAAAAGTATAAAACAAAAAAGAAAGTCAAGTTAGAAGAAAATTTACTAGAAGTATATAATGCTATAGGAAATAGACCAATAGATATTAATTACATAGCAAGAATGACTAAAAAGCAAATTCAAACTATTAATTATAGTTTGGTAGATTTAGAAATAAGAGGCTATGTAAAAAAATTACCAGGGAATAAGTATGTGATAAATGATGAATAAAAAACAAATTGGAAATTTTGGAGAGAATATGGCATGTAATTATTTGCAAAAAAACAATTATAAAATATTAGAAAGAAATTTTAATTGTAATCAAGGAGAAATAGATATAATTGCCAAGGACAATAAAACAAAAGAAATAGTGTTTTTGGAAGTAAAAACAAGAAGCGGAAAAAAGTATGGAAGAGGTTTAGAAGCAATAAATGCATATAAGTTAAAACATATTAGAAATAGTGCAAAATATTATTTATATATTAATAAAATTACTTTGAATATCAGGTTTGATGCAATAGAAATAGACTTAAAACTAAAAAGGTTAAATCATGTAAAACAGATAATTTGACACTAATAAAAAAAATATATATAATGAAAGGCATAAATGCAGAGGTTATAGGTAAGCCATAAAACATAAAAGCAATAATTAGGTAGGTTATAAAACCTAAATATAAAAATAAGGAATGAATAATATTGGAAAACGCATATAAAGAAACTAAATTTTTAATGGATAAATACCATATATCAGCTAATAAAAACTTAGGTCAAAATTTTTTAATAGATGATGATGTAGTAAATAAAATAGTAGAAACTGCAAATATTTCTAAGGAAGATTTAATAATAGAAATAGGTCCAGGTTTAGGAACTTTAACAAGTAGAATGTTAGAAAAAGCAGGAAAAGTAATAGCAATAGAGTTAGATAAAAAAATGGTAGCAATATTGCAAGATAGGTTTGCTTTATATAAAAACTTTGAACTTATAAACGAAGACGTGTTAAAAGTAGACTTAAAAAATTTAATTCAAAAAAATAAAAAGAATACTAAAATAGTTGCAAATTTACCATATTATATTACAACGCCAATTATAATGAAACTAATAGAAGATAAATTAAACATAGAAAGCATAACTGTTATGGTTCAAAAAGAAGTAGCACAAAGGCTAACAGCAGAGCCGGGTACCAATTTAAGTGGAGCCATTACATATACAGTCAACTATTATTGTATTCCAGAAGAAATTATGGTAGTTCCAAATAGTAGCTTTATACCAGCTCCTGAAGTAGAATCTGAAGTTATAAAATTATTAATTAGAAAAGAGCCACCAGTAAAAGTAGAAAATTTAGAAAATTTCTTTAAATTAATAAAAGTTTCATTTATGCAAAGAAGAAAAACATTAATAAATGGCGTAACTAATAGCAATTTTATGGAAAAAGAACTTTTTAAACAAATACTAACAAAACTAGAAATAAACGAAAAAATAAGAGGGGAAGATTTGAGCTTAGAAGATTTTGCTAAAATTTCAAATGAATGTATAAAAATAAGTAAATAATATAAAAAAGTTATAATGAATATATAAAAACAGTTGAAAATTAAAAATGTAATATGGTATAATATATTGTGTAAATTAAGAAAACATTTCATATTAAGGAAGGAATAAAAAATAATATGAATCAAATTCTAGTAACGCAAAAATTATATGTAACACCACAATTACGCAGAAAGAAAAAACTGTATAGAATAGAGTTTTTTATCTCTGTGTTTTTAGTATGCCTATTGTTTTCTTATTATGTATATGCTGAATATGATAGAACAGCTGGAGTGGAAATAGGGGATGAGATACTACAAAGTTTTAAAGCTCAAGAAACAGTGGCAGATGTTACAGAAGAAATAGATACATCAGTAGGAGGTATAGCAGAAGAAGTAGATACAACAGTAAGAAATGTAGCAGATGATGTTATAATTGTTGCTATGGAGGCGGAAGAAGCAGAGCCAATAGAAATAGAACAGCAGCCTGTACAAGAGGAACCATTAGTAACATATACATATACAGCTAATAATGGAGTTACATATACAGCTGAGGCAGTGCTAAACATTCCAAGGTTAGGAATAAAGCATGTAGTGCTATCAGATACATCACCAGAATTATTAAAAATATCTTTAAATAAATATTGGGGACCAAAGCCAAATGATATTGGAAATTATTGCATAGTAGGTCACAACTATAAAAGTGGAAGAATGTTTGGAAATTTAAATCAAATACAAATGAATGATATAGTAGAACTAACGGATGGAAATAATAATACAGTTAAGTATTTTGTTACTGATAGATATGTTGTAGAGCCAACAGATGTTAGATGCACAAGTCAACTTACAAATGGAACGAGAGAATTAACATTAATTACATGTACAAATTATGGGCAACAAAGGTTAATAGTTAAAGCAAAAGAATTAAAATAAAATATATATTAAAGCTTACTAATTATTAGTAGGCTTTTTATTTTGCAATTTTTTATTTAAAAAATTAAAAAAATTGTGAAAAGTACTTGCTTTTTATAAAGACTTGTAATAAAATTTAGTAAAAGTGGAGCAAAGTGGAACGAAGTGGAACAAAATGTCCAGGAGGTGAGTGAAGTGTTAATCGGTGAATATGAACATTCTCTAGATGCAAAAGGCAGATTAATAATGCCAGCAAAATTAAGAGAAGATATGGGAGAAAAGTTCATAGTTACAAAAGGCTTAGATGGCTGTTTATTTGGTTTTTCACAAAATGAATGGGCTAATTTTGAAGAAAAATTAAAAACACTTCCACTTACAAACAAAAATGCGAGAGACTTTGTGAGATTTTTCCTTTCAGGCGCTATTGAATGTGAAATAGATAAACAAGGAAGATTTTTAATAGCTAGTAACTTAAGAGAATATGCAAATATGGAAAAGGATGTAGTAATAATTGGTGTAGGCACTAGACTAGAAATATGGAACAAAGACAAATGGAAAAAATACAATAGCGACGAAAATATATCAGCAGATGAAATTGCTGAAAATATGACAATGCTTGGTATATAACTTGCAAAAGTTTATATAAAATGCAAAAGATAAAAAATGAATTTACAAAAGATAAAATTTTTAAAATACAAAGGAACTAAAGGTAAACAAAAGATAAAAATTTTAAAGTACAAAAGAAAAACATTAAAACTAAAGAAAAGTATAAAGATACTAAAGAAAAAATTAAACTAAAGAAAAATTAAGACACGAAGGAAGAACAGAAATTAACTAAAGAAAAAAAATTAAACAAAAACATTATAAAGCCAAAGATTTTTAGAAAATAGCAAATAGGAGAAACCAAAGATAGGTTTTAACCAAAAAATCAAAAGATAAATATTTAATTTAATCTAAAGAAAAAGCCGTAAAAAACAAAAGAATTAAAAGGTATATATAACAGTTGGTATTTTTAAATGCCAACTGCTATACTATTAAAAAATCAGTGAATTAGGAGTTATATAATTGGAATTTTCACATAAACCAGTTTTACTAAATGAATGTATAGAGGGTTTAAAAATAAAGCCAGATGGAATATATGTAGATGGAACTTTAGGTGGTGCAGGTCATAGTATAGAAATACTAAAAAGACTATCTAAAAAAGGAATGTTAATAGGCATAGATAGAGATGAAGATGCCTTAAAAGCTGCAAAACAGAAATTAAGTGCATATGAAAATGTAACATACATTCATGGAAATCATGATAATATAAAAGAGATATTAGAAAAATTAGGAATAGAAAAAGTAGATGGTATTCTTTTAGATTTAGGAGTATCTTCATATCAACTAGATGAAGAAAAAAGAGGATTTAGTTATATGTCAGATGCTATATTAGATATGAGGATGGATCAAAATCAAAAACTTACAGCACAAGATGTAGTAAATACGTATAGTGTGCAAGAGCTTGAAAGAATATTATGGACATATGGAGAAGAAAAATTTGCAAAGCAAATTGCAAATAATATAGATAAACAAAGAAAAATAAAAAAAATAAAAACAACAAGTGAGTTAGTAGAAATAATAAAAAAATCAATACCTTTATCAAAGCAGAACAATGGGCATCCTGCAAAAAGGACATTTCAAGCTATAAGAATAGAGGTAAACAATGAAATAGAACCATTATTTAAAACAATAAAACAATCAATAGAAGTTTTAAAGCCAGGTGGAAGGTTATGTGTTATAACATTCCATTCATTGGAAGATAGAAGTGTAAAAAAAGCATTTACTGAAGAAGAAGGAATTTGTACATGCCCAAAAGATTTACCATACTGTGTATGCGGATGCAAATCAGAAGGTAAAATAATAAATAAAAAACCAATAGAAGCAACAAAAGAAGAACAAAATGAAAATTCTAGATCAAAAAGTGCAAAATTAAGAATTTTTGAAAAAAATTAAATGAAATGCAACAAGTATAAAACAAATGAAAATATAAGAAACAAAAGGAAAAGAGGTGAGTAATATGGCGTATCAGAGATATATGGGTTACCAATATGAAACAAGCCCAAGAAAAATACAACCAGAATATGAACCAATAAAAGAACCAATTAGAAAAAAGAAATCAACTTATACAGAGAAAGAACCAAAAACATCAGAAGCAAACAAAACAAAAACTAATTTAAAAGCAAAGTTGAAAATAAGAGTAGTATTATATATTGCTATTGGTTTTGTTATATTATTTTCTATAAGCTATAGAAACTCACTTATAACAGAAAGTTTTAATAAAAAGGAAGAACTAAAAGCAAATTTAGCAGCTTTAGAAAAGGAAAATGAGCAATTAAGAGTAAATATAGAAAATAGTTTAAATTTGAACAATATAGAACAATCTGCAAAAACAATGTTAGGAATGCAAAAATTAGATAATTCTCAAAAGAAATATGTTGTACTACCTAAAGAAGATTACATGGAATCAGCAACAGAAGAAGTAGTAATTGAAGAAGACTTAAGCTGGTGGGATCAAATAGTTAAATTTTTAACAGAAGCAAAATAAAAACTTTGAACAAAGTATAAGTTCAGAGTTTTTTATTATTGTTACAAAGTTATAAAATAAAACCTTTCTAATATAAATTATTAGAGAGGTTAATTTATTTGGTTTAAAAAGCGAAAGGATGAAATGTAAAATGAAAGATAGGAAAAATACAGAAAAACAAAAACTAAAGAGAAAAATGGAAAAAAGAATAAATAAACAAGATAATAATAAAGAATATAGAAAGTTTAAAAATAAGAAGCCATTGAACTTTAAAAAATTAAGCAAAAAGCAAATAAAAAAAGTTGAGCCAGTTGGAAGTATAGCAAGAAAAAAGAGAATGAGAATAGAGCTTGTTATAGCAATGATGATACTATGTGCATTAACTTTAAGAGTATTTTATATACAAATTTTTCAAGGAGAAGAGTTGCAAGCAAGAGCATATGTGCAACAAACTTTAGATAGGAGTATAAACCCTAGAAGGGGTACTATTTATGATGCTACAGGAAAAACAGTACTTGCAGTAAGTTCAACGGTTGAAACAGTTACAGTAAACCCTGTAAATATTAGCAAAAATAATAAGGAAAAGGTTGCTAAAAGTTTAGCAGACATATTTGAATTAGATTACGAAACAATTTTAAAAAAGGTAAGTAAAAATAGTTCAATAGAAACAATAGTAAAAAAAGTTGAGAAAGAAAAAACAGATGAGTTAAGAGTTTGGATGAGAGAAAATAATATAACTCAGGGCATTAATATAGATGAAGATACCAAAAGATATTATCCACTAAATAATATGGCTTCACAAATTATAGGATTTTGTGGAAGTGATAATCAAGGCTTAGATGGAATAGAAGCAATTTATGATGAACAGCTAAAAGGCGAGAAAGGTAAGATAATAAAGCTAACTGATGCAAGGGGAGGAGATATTAAAGATGAATCTGAAAGCTATGTAGATGCAATAGATGGAGATGATTTAATTCTTACAGTAGATAGCACTATTCAAGGTATTGCGGAAAAATATTTGAAAGAGGCATGTATAGATAATGATTGTACAGATGGCGGAAATATAATAGTAATGAATCCTAAAAATGGTGATATTTTGGCATTAGCAGGTTACCCAAATTATAACTTAAATGAGCCATACACACCAAATACAGAAGAATTAAAAAGTATATGGGATTCTTTACCTCAAGAAGAAAAAAGCAAAAATTTGCAAGCAATGTGGAGAAATAAAGCTGTTTCTGATACGTATGAGCCGGGTTCTACATTTAAGTTAGTAACGGCCTCTACAGCACTAGAAGAAGGACTTACAACGCCAGATAAAGAAGGAGAATTTTGTTGTACTGGTTCAATTGAAATAGCAGGGGTAAGAATGAAATGTTGGAGATATTATAGGCCACATGGAAGTGAAAGTTTAAGGCAAGCATTAATGAATTCGTGTAACCCAGTTTTTATAGGTTTAGGGCAAAAAATAGGAGTTCATAAATATTATGAATATTTAAATAAATATGGATTCTTAAGCAGAACAGGAATAGATTTACCAGGAGAGGCAGGAAGTATTTTCTTAAAAGAAGAAAAGGTAGGGCCAGTAGAACTTCGGAACAATTGCATTTGGCCAAAGATTTGAAGTTACACCAATACAAATGGCTACAATGCTATCTACAATTGCAAATGGAGGAACATATATAAAACCAAGAGTGGTAAAACAAATAGTAAATAGTCAAACTAAAGAAGTAACTGATATAGAAGTTGTAAAAAAGGATAGGGTAATATCTGAACAAACTGCAAAAAATATGCTAAGTATGATGGAAACAGTTGTAGCAGAAGGAACACGGAAAAAATGCAAAGGTAGATGGGTATAGAATTGGAGGAAAAACAGGAACTTCTGAAGATGGTGTAAATACTGGAAAATATGTAACTTCATTTATTGGAGTAGCGCCAATTTCTGACCCGGAAGTTGTAGTACTAATTACATTATATAACCCAACAGGAGAGGGGGGACACCAAGGAGGTACATGGCATATTTTTACAACACAAAATTACACTATATAAAAAGGTGCTTAATCAAGCACCTTTTTTGCAACAACTACAAATCTACCATTGTTTGTGTGGTAAGAGCAAGTTGATAAAGTAATTAGAGTATCTCCAGAAGAAATTTGTTTTCCAGTATCATATAGAGAAGCTTGTTTTACATTTTTAGCATATTCATTAAACTCTTCTTCAGATTTAATATTTGTATAATAGTAATATTTAAATACATTTGTGTCTGATTGATTATATACCCTTGATCGAAAAGCAGATATAATTTCAAAATTTGCATCATAGGCATTAGTAGTAAATCTAATATTTGGGTGAGCATAATAATAGCTTTGGCTACTGTAATTTAGCAAATTTTGAAACATAGTACCATCTTTCATATTGTGGCCATATATTAAAAGATTAGAGTTTTCATTATTCCAAGAATAATCTTTGTCTAAAAACAATGACCCACTAGAAGCATATTTTTTTTGATAATTATGATTCATATAAAAATCATTATTAGAACATTGCAAAACAGGGTAATTTATATTTGTGTTTTCAATTTCAATCCAAGCAACTATTTCTGGATTTTCTTTTTGTAGTTCTTCAAGTTTTAATATTCTTTCAGGCTTATCTATTACATTATCATTTTCTGTGTTTTCATCTGGCACCTCTACAATTGGAGCAATTTCAATTTCATTTAGTAATTCACTTTGCTTCTGAGTGTTATTCGCATTATAGAAATATTTAATAATATATAGGGCCGAAAAAAACATTAATATAATTGAACAAATGTAAAATATTTTAATAGTAGTTTTTTTAAATTTCATAATCCTCACCATAATAAATTAATCGCCTACATATATGCTAAAAATGTAGGCGTCATTTTATTTTTTATTATAAAGTTTATTTTCTTTTTAGCATAACAACTGCAAGAGTAGATATAGCAAAAATAAACATAGCCAATTCTATTGGAGTTTCTACTCCAGTTTTTGGAGTTACGTCTGGTTGTGCTGTAGCTTTTGCATTAAGCTTTGCATATATTGTAACAGCTTGCGTAATAGGAGTTTTGAAATCATATTCTTGAGAGAACTCAGCTGTTGTATAGAAACCTGCTACAGTATAATTTGCAAATCCTAATTCTTCTAACTTAATTCTTTGAGCTAATGTTTCTTTTGTAAGAGTTGTGCCATTTTGTACAGAAACAGTTGTAGTTTTGTTATTTGGTAATACTATTGTTATAATTACATTTGGAACATAATCTGATGTGCCTTCAACTTCTACATTTGCATTTGAGTTACTTTGGAATAAAATGTTGTTATTTTCATCTGTTACAACTACTTTATTACCAGATGCTAAAATTTTGTCTTTTGTACCTTCTGCATTTTCTACATCAAAGTTTGTTAAAGAATCGTTTGTAGCAAGGTAAAGAACATTTTCTGTTTGATCTGATGATAAAGTACCATTCATTATTATTTTAGGATCATTTGTTAAATTGCTAGCTTTTCCAATTTCTATACCATTGTTAGCATCTCCATTATTTCTGTTTCTATATAAAGTTAAGTCTATAATTTCAAGAGTACCACCATTTACTAATACTCCACCATATTCACAATTTGCAATAGTTACACCATTTAATATAACATGTCCACCATCATAAGCTTGTACACCATATTTTTGGCTACCTCTTAAATTAAGGTTCTTTAAAGTTAAAGTTGTAGTGCTTCCGCCTGCTGTAATTAAAGTTCCATTAGGTCCATTAGGAGACCAATTATTAGTATTTCTTGATATAGTAAATCCAGCTCCATCAATTGTTAAACTTTTTCCATTAATTTCAATTGGACTAGTTAATGCAATGTTAGCTGTTAATTTTATTGTATCTCCACTTGTTGCTGTATTAAGTGCATCAGTTAAAGTTGTAACATCATATACAGAATAAGTTGTTGCAGCATTACTAAAGTTTGGAAGTAATATTAATGCTGTAAATAAAATAAATGTTAATAAAAATATTTTTTTAATGTTTTTCATAGTATCAATTCCTTTCTAAAAAATAACTAAAAAAATTTTTGATAAAAAATTCTTTTAGTTATATTGTGTTCTTCAACAATTTTTTTATACAATTTTTTTTATTTTTATTTTTTTTATGACTTTTTTCTACATATTTAGCAAAAAGCAACTTATTATGTTTACAAAACAACAAAAAGGTGATATAATATCTACGTCATATAAGTATTAGATCATTTTTTTTGTACAAAATAATATTAAAAAGGGGTTATCAAGGTTGAAAAATAATATAGGAAAAAGTCCATAAAAAATAAAAGTCCTAAAAATAGCACTTTTTGGACATAAATATG
>CANQDO010000014.1 GCA_947593355.1 uncultured Clostridia bacterium
CAAATTTTTAATTAAATTTTGTGCCTTTCGCTACTGAGCGAAGCGAAGGCAAGAAAGGAATGATAGGTAATTATGAATACAGCTGTAATTACAGGTAGTGCCAGAGGTTTTGGCTATGCAATGATAAAATTATTTAGAGAAAGAAATTTTAATGTTGTACTATGTGATGTAAACAAAGAAAGTTTAGAGGAAGCAAAAAAGAATTTAGAAGAGATGAAATATGATGGGAAAGTTCTTGCATTTGAAACAGATATCACGAAAGAAGAAGATATACAAAATTTAATAGATAACACATTAAAAGAAACAAAAACTATAGATATATGGATAAATAATGCAGGAGTAAATCAAACTAATGTGCCAATATGGAAAGTAGATAAAAAAGTAATTGATAGATTAATAGAAGTTGATTTAAAAGGAACTATTCTTTGTTCAAAATTAATAATGCAAGTTATGGAAAAACAGCATAGTGGTCAAATATTTAATGTGGAAGGTCATGGAAGTAATGATGCAACTATCACTGGGCTTTCAATTTATGGCACATCTAAAAGAGCAGTAACGTATTTTACAGAGGCATTAGCACATGAGGCAGAAGAATTAAATACAGGGGTATTAATTGGAAAAATAACTCCAGGAATAATGATTACAAACTTTATATACACAGCTTTAGGTGACGGAGAGAAAATTAAATTAGATGAAAAAACTAAAAAAGTATATAATATTTTGGGAGATTACCCTGAAACTATTGCAAACTATATGGTTGATAAAATTATAAATAATAAAAAGAATAATGCAAAATTTGTATGGCTAACTAATAAAAAGGCTGCATGGAGGTTTATGTCAGCAGGATTTAATAAAAGAGATTTTTTTCAAGATGATGTAAAAAAATTAACCGAATAATTTATCTAAACAAAGAGTTTACTATTTATAGTAAACTTTTTTAATTATATAGCAAAATATTAATATATTATTTATTTAATAACATTTTGTGGGGACCAGCAAATTATAGCTTGTAAAAAAATTTATTTTGTAAAACTTGTTTTACACAAATAAATTTTTAAACAAGCTATTATGTAGCTGGGAGTTATTAAATAAATAATATATTCATATTTTGCTGACATATATTATATAAATTTTGGGAATATTAAAAAAAGAATTATATAACACTTGAAAATATGGTAAATTTAGTATAAAATAATACTGGTTAAAAATACCAAAAAAAGTGCGTAGCAAACGCAAAGAATGGAGGAAATTAATATGACAGTTAGAGTTGGAATTAATGGATTTGGAAGAATTGGAAATTTAGCTTTTCAAGCAGCTTTAAAAAAAGGAGAAGTAGATGTAGTCGCAATAAATGACCCATTTATTACAGCAGACTACATGGCATATATGGTAAAATATGATACAGTTCATGGAAGATTTGATGGAGAAGTATCTTCAAAAGATAATACATTAATAGTAAATGGAAAAGAAATAAAAGTATATAATGAAATGGATCCACACAATATCCCATGGGGAAAAGATGGTGTAGAATATGTATTGGAATGTTCAGGAGTATTTACAACTACAGAAAAGGCTCAAGCACATATAGATGCAGGAGCTAAAAAAGTAGTTATAAGTGCACCTTCAAAAGATGCTCCAATGTTTGTAATGGGAGTTAACCATACATCTTATAATCCAAGTATGAATATAGTGTCAAATGCATCTTGTACAACAAACTGTTTAGCACCTCTTGCAAAAGTTATAAACGATAACTTTGGAATAGTAGATGGATTAATGACAACAGTTCATAGCACAACGGCAACACAAAAAACTGTTGATGGTGCTTCTAAAAAGGATTGGAGAGGTGGACGTGCTGCATCAGCAAATATTATTCCATCATCTACAGGTGCTGCAAAAGCAGTTGGAAAAGTTATACCAGAATTAAATGGAAAATTAACAGGTATGGCATTTAGAGTACCTACAGTTGATGTTTCAGTTGTAGATTTAACATGTAATTTAGCAAAACCTGCTACAATGGAAGAAATATGCGCAGTTATGAAAAAAGCTTCAGAAAACGAATTTAAAGGAATTATTGAATATGTAGATGATCCAGTTGTATCATCAGATTTCTTAACAGACCCTCACACATCAATATTTGATGCAACAGCAGGAATATCTTTAACAGATACATTTGTAAAATTAGTTGCATGGTATGATAATGAATGGGGTTATTCAAATAAACTTGTAGATTTAGCAGTTTACATGGCTTCAAGAGGGTAGTTTTTTACACAATAATAAAGTATAAATCTGAAGGGAGAATGTTAGTATGAACAAAAAAACAGTTAGAGATATAGATTTGAAAGATAAAAAAGTTTTAGTTAGGTGTGACTTTAACGTACCTTTAGATGAACAAGGAAAAATAACAGATAACAGAAGAATAGTAGGAGCAATTCCTACTATTCAATATCTACTTGATAATAACTGTAAAATAATTCTTTGTTCTCATTTAGGAAGGCCAAAGGGTGAAGTTAAACCAGAATTTTCATTAAAACCAGTAGCAGAAGAACTTTCAAAATTATTAGGAAAAGAAGTAAAGCTAGCAGAAGATGTAACAGGAGAATCTGCAAAAGCGCTTACTTCAAATATGCAAAATGGTGAAATTGTTTTACTTGAAAATGTTAGATATGATAGTAGAGAAGAAAAAAATGACGAAAGTTTGTCAAAAGAATTAGCAGATTTAGCAGAAGTATATGTAAATGATGCGTTTGGAACAGCTCATAGAGCACATAGTTCAACAGCAGGTGTAGCAAGCTTTTTGCCAGCTGTATCAGGTTTCTTAATTGAAAAAGAATTAAACTTTTTAGGCAATGCTTTAGAAAATCCTAAAAGACCATTTGTAGCTATATTAGGTGGAAAGAAAGTATCAGATAAAATAGGTGTTATAGATAGCTTATTAGAAAAAGTAGATACACTAATTATTGGTGGAGGAATGGCATACACATTCTTTAAATCAATGGGCTATAATGTTGGAAATTCTATTTGTGAGTTAGATAAATTAGATTTAGCTAAAAGTTTAATGGAAAAAGCAAAGCAAAAAGGTGTAAAATTAATGCTTCCAGTAGATAATGTTATTGCAGATGAATTTAGTGGAACAGCAAATACTAAAATAGTAGATTCTGACAAAATTCCAGATGGTTGGGAAGGTTTAGATATTGGACCAAAATCAATAGAAGCTTTTGAAGAAGAATTAAAAAATGCAAAAACAATAGTATGGAATGGTCCTGTTGGACTTTCAGAATACGAAATATTTGCAAATGGTACAGTTTCAATAGCTAAATTATTAGCAAGCTTAACAGATTGCACAACTATTATAGGTGGAGGAGATTCAGCAGCTGCAATAGAAAAAATTGGTTTAGCTGATAAAATGACTCATATTTCAACTGGAGGCGGAGCTTCACTAGAATTTTTAGAGGGTAAGAAATTACCAGGAATTGAATGTTTGCAAGATAAATAAGTATAGAGTAAGAGGCGAAATAATGTCATTAGAAAAATATAAAGTACAACTAACGAAAGATAAATCGGAACAGTTAAATTATTTTAATGATAATTATGAAAAAATGGGTACAACAACAAGAAAGCAAGCAATAGAGCAAGGTTTACTTGTAGAGGCGGTTCAATTATGGGTAATAAATCCAAAAACAAAACAAGTATTAATGCAAAGAAGAAGTAAAGGAAAAGAAAATGACCCAGACATGATAGATGTAAGTGTATCAGGTCATGTTAAAGCAAACGAAACCAAAACACAAGCCATGATAAGAGAAGCAACAGAAGAAATTGGAACTAATATAGAAGATTTAGCTGGAAAGATGCAATATGTAATGGAATTTGAAATAGATCTTACAAAATTACAAAGAGAAGGAAGATATTTAGTGCATGAATTTATAGTATATTTAGATCATCCTTTATCATATTATAAAAAGCAAGATGAAGAGGTAGATAAACTTTTCTTTATGCGATATGAAGAAGTAAAAAGTAGAATTAGGCATCAAGACCCTCGAATGAGGATACCATATAATAAAGAAACAGAAGAATTGCTATATAAGATAGATGAGAAAATATACAATAAAGATAAAAAAGAAAATAGTAAAGAGGAGGTTGTATGAGAAAAAGAGTAATTGCTGGAAATTGGAAAATGAATATGTTACCAAATGAAGCAATAAGCTTCATAGAACAACTTTCAAACAAAGTAGCAGACGCAAAAGAAGAAATAGTATTATGTGTTCCATATACAGATTTATTTTATAGTTTACTCACAGCTCAAAATACAAATATAAAAATAGGCGCACAGAATATGCACTGGGAAGAAAATGGAGCATATACAGGAGAGGTATCTGGACCTATGTTAAAATCAATAGGTGTGCAATATGTTATAATAGGTCATTCAGAAAGAAGACAGTATTTTGCAGAAACAGATGATACTGTAAATAAAAAGGTAAAATCGGCTTTTAAATATGGGCTAAAACCAATAGTTTGCGTTGGAGAAACTTTAGAACAAAGAGAAGCGGGAAATACAAAAGAAATAATAACAAAACAAACACAGCTTGCTTTAGATGGTCTTAATGCAAACGAAATAGAAAATACAATAATTGCATATGAACCAATATGGGCTATAGGCACAGGTAAAACAGCCACTTCAGAAGATGCAAATAATTCTATAAAAGAAATAAGAAATAAAATTAAAGAAATTTATGGAGAAGAAATATCTGAAAAAGTAGTAATATTATATGGCGGAAGTGTAAAAGCTTCAAATGCAAAAGAATTATTTATGACTTCAGATATAGATGGAGCATTAGTTGGTGGCGCAAGTTTAAATGTAGAAGAATTTACAAAAATAATAGCAGGATAGAAAATAGGGAGAAGGTATAATAAAATGAATAAAAATTTAACAATGCTAATGATATTAGATGGATTTGGAGAGAATGAACAAGAAAGGGCAAATGCAATAAAACTTGCAAATACACCTAATATAGACAAACTAATGAAAACATGCCCAACTACAGATATATATACAAGTGGGCTAAATGTAGGTCTTCCAGATGGACAAATGGGAAATTCAGAAGTAGGGCATACAAATATTGGTGCAGGACGAATAGTATATCAAGAATTAACAAGAATAACTAAATCTATAGAAGATGGAGATTTCTTTAGCATACCAGAATTTGTAGAAGCAATAGAAAACTGTAAAAAATATAACTCAAAATTGCATATAATGGGATTACTTTCAGACGGAGGAGTTCATAGTACAACTCGTCATTTATATGCACTTTTGGAATTAGCAAAAAGAAAAGATTTTGAAGATGTATATGTACATTGCTTTATGGACGGTAGAGATACTCCACCAGCTTCAGGTGAAAGTTATATAGCAGAATTAGAAGAAAAAATGAAGGAAAAAGGTGTAGGAAAAATTGCAACAATTTCAGGAAGATTTTATGCAATGGATAGAGATAAAAGATGGCCAAGAGTTGAAAAAGCATATAATGCTTTAGTAAATGGAGTTGGAGAAAAAGCAACTTCAAGCATTTCTGCAATAGAAAGTTCATATCAAAAAGAAATATTTGATGAATTTATAGAACCAACAGTAATATGTAACGGAGATAATCCAGTAGCAACCATAGAAGAACATGATTCAGTAATATTCTATAATTTTAGAACAGATAGAGCAAGAGAAATTACAAGAGCATTAGTTGATCCAGAATTTAAAGAGTTTGAAACAAAACCATTAAATTTATATTATGTATGTATGACAACTTATGATGAAACAATGCCAAATGTAGTAGTTGCCTTTAAAAAGCAGGAACTAAAAAATACATTTGGAGAATACATAGCAAATAAAGGGCTAACTCAACTAAGAATTGCAGAAACAGAGAAATATGCTCATGTTACATTTTTCTTTAATGGTGGAGAGGAAAAGCAATACCCAGGAGAAGATAGAATATTAGTACCTTCACCTAAAGTAGAAACTTATGACTTAAAACCTGAAATGAGTGCATATGAAGTAACAGAAAAAGTATTAGATGCAATAAACAGTAGAAAATATGATTGTATTATACTAAATTATGCTAATCCAGATATGGTAGGGCATACAGGAAATTTGGAGGCTGCAATAAAAGCAGTAGAAACAATAGATGAATGTGTAGGAAAAGTTGTAGAAGCGGTAAAAGAACAAGATGGAGTATTAATCATTACAGCTGACCATGGAAACATAGAACAAATGATAGACTATAAAACAGGAGAACCACATACTGCACATACTACAAACCCAGTTCCATTAATATTAGTAGGTATGGAAAATGCAAAATTAAGGCAAGGAAAATTAGCTGATTTAGCACCAACTATGTTACAAATTATGGGACTTGAAAAACCTGAAGAAATGACAGGAGAAAGCCTAATAGAGGGGTAATTTTATGTTAGATGCATTAGTTTTAAATGATATGTATTCTAAAATTCAAAAACAGCTATTCTACATGATACCTGAAAGATGGAGTAAAATATATTTATATGCTTCAGTTATAGACCAAGTAAATAAACTTCAAACAGGGGAAATGTTTTTTTACTATTTCCCAAAAGGGTTATTAAAAAAGAATCCTGTAAATGTATATGAAGTACCCACTAAATTTAATATAGATGAAGCAGAATATTTTGCTTTAGCAGATGAATTGTACGGAACAATAAAACAATTAAGAGACAAATTCGAAAGAAATAATGAAAAGATGTGGAGTAGCATAACAATAAGTATAGAAAACTGTAAATTTAATATAGAATATAAATATGAAAATTTATTAGGTTCCAAATATTCAAGTTTAGATAGGCATATAGTTTGGAAATATAAATATTTAGATTTACCAATAGAAAGGTTTTCAAAAAGGGAAAGAAATATGATTGAGCATTACTTATTTGATGAAAAATTTAGTAATGTTGAGTTAAAAAAAGATGTGCAAAGTGTATATAATCAAAAAATAAATAATATTATAGATTATAACAAAGAAGATTTTAATTTTGTGGAAGAAGAAAATGACAATGCTTCTAAAAAGAAAAAAGTAGCTAATGACTACATTACAGATTCTGCAGAACAAATTCCACAGTACATGAAGAACTGGCAAGAGCAAAAAAGCCAATATGAAACAGAAGAAAAACAATTTAAAAGTAAAAATCAAATATTAAATTTATAAAGCAATAAATAAAGCTTGAAAGGAGAAATGAAAATGATTTATTCAAAAGAAGTAGAAGAAATGTGCAAAGTAGCAAAAGGAGTAGACCATGGACCAGCACCAATTCCAGAAGAAGGAAAATGGGTTAAAGCAAAAGATATAAAAGATATATCTGGTTTTACACATGGTATTGGATGGTGTGCACCACAACAAGGAGCATGCAAATTAACATTAAATGTTAAGGAAGGAGTTATTCAAGAAGCATTAGTAGAAACAATAGGCTGTAGTGGAATGACACATTCAGCAGCTATGGCTGGAGAAATTCTAGTTGGAAAAACTATATTAGAAGCATTAAATACTGATTTAGTTTGTGACGCTATAAATACTGCTATGAGAGAATTATTCTTACAAATAGTATATGGTAGAACACAATCTGCATTTTCAGAAAATGGTTTGGCTGTAGGAGCAGGACTTGAAGATTTAGGAAAAGGACATCGTTCACAAGTAGGAACAATATATTCTACATTATCAAAAGGTCCAAGATACCTAGAACTTGCAGAAGGATACATAGTTGAATTAGGATTAGACAAAGATGACCAAATTATAGGATACAAATATGTAAATTTAGGAAAAATGATGGAAAACATAAAGAAGGGTATTGAACCTACAGAAGCAATAGAAAAAGCATCAGGAAAATACGGAAGATTTGATGAAGCAGTAAAGAAAATAGATCCTAGACAAGAATAATAATAGTAAAAATATAAAAGGAGGAAGAATAATTATGGCAGTAACATTTGAAGGTTATGAAAGAAGAATTAATCAAATTAAACCAGTAATGGAAAAATACGGAATAAAAGATTTTGAAGATGCATTAAATATATGCAAGGAAAAAGGATTTAATCCTTATGAAATAACAAGAGGAGTACAAACAATATGCTTTGAAAATGCATGTTGGGCATACACATTAGGTGCTGCAATAGCTATAAAAAAAGGTTGCACAAAAGCAGCAGATGCAGCAAAAGCAATAGGAGAAGGTTTACAAGCTTTTTGTATTCCAGGTTCAGTTGCAGATGATAGAAAGGTTGGATTAGGACATGGAAATTTAGCATCAATGCTATTATCAGAAGAAACAAAGTGCTTCGCATTTTTAGCAGGACATGAAAGTTTTGCAGCAGCAGAAGGTGCAATTGGTATTGCAAAATCTGCTAACAAAGTAAGAAAAGAACCATTAAGAGTTATCTTAAATGGACTTGGAAAAGATGCAGCACAAGTAATATCAAGAATAAATGGATTTACATATGTAAAAACAGATTTTGATTTCTTTACAGGAAAAGTTAAAATAGTAGAAGAAATTCCGTATTCAGATGGAGAAAGAAGTAAAGTAAGATGCTATGGAGCAAATGACGTAAGAGAGGGTGTAGCTATAATGTGGCTTGAAGACGTTGATGTTTCTATAACAGGTAACTCAACAAACCCTACAAGATTCCAACACCCAGTAGCAGGTACATACAAAAAAGAAAGAATAGAAGCAGGTAAAAAATACTTTTCAGTAGCATCAGGTGGAGGAACAGGTAGAACTCTTCATCCAGATAATATGGCTGCAGGTCCTGCATCTTATGGTATGACAGATACTATGGGAAGAATGCATTCAGACGCACAATTTGCAGGTTCTTCATCAGTTCCAGCTCACGTTGAAATGATGGGATTAATAGGAATGGGTAATAACCCAATGGTTGGTTGTACAGTTTCTGTTGCAGTTGCCGTAGAGCAAGCTATGAAATAAAATATGAATAAAGCAAGTAAAACAGTATAATCTTAGTGGTTATACTGTTTTAAATTTTTGAAAGGAATAAAAATAGTGAAATATAATGTAGCAAGAAATGATAAATATATACTAAAACTAAAAACAGAATTAGAAAAGAAATATGGATTAAATATACAGCAAATAGAAGCAGGAAGCAGAGGAGTAGATGGAGAAACATGGGTTATTTTTTTAAGCAGAAGTAGAAAAGTATTTGCAAAAATAGCCTATATGCAAGGACATAAGGAAAGGTTAAAAAATAGTACTATAGCTATAAATTATATGATACAAAGAGGTATTACCAATATAAATAAAATTCTACTAACAAAAGATGAACAATCATATATGGAGTTTAATGATGGTATATTATGTTTGTTTGATTTTATAGATGGTGATATAGATTTCAATATTCCATATGAAAGAGTTTTGGAAAACTTAATAGAAGTATATAAAATAGGCGATAATGATGTGATTTTAAGAGAAAATTTTGAAATAGAATCTATAATAGAAAAGCTTAAACAATTGATTGATATAGAATCTAGGAAAAATGATGAATTAGGTCAACTGCTAAAAAAACATAAAGAGCAGTTAAATGTTGATATGAGTATATTAAAAAAGGCTCAAAAATTAATTAATAAAGATGGAAAAAAATATATAACACATGGAGATGCATGTGTAAATATAATTAAAGGAAGTCATCAAGATTATCTTATAGATTGGGACGATGCATTAGTTGCACCGATAGAAAGAGATTGCTGGTTTTTTATGAATTCTAGAGAAAAGATAATAAATATCAACAAAATTTTATTAAAAAATAATATAGATTATGAATTATCAAATGAAATGCTAGTATTTTATGCATATAAGAGCTATATAATTTACTTAAATGATGATATAGAAAAGTATATACAAACCGGTAATAAAGATGTTTTAAATGATATAGAAGATTTATTTGATGGATGGGTAAGAGAAAGAATGGAGTCTATAAAAATATGATAAGAACTTGTAAAGTATATAAAATACAGGCATAATTTGGGAGTATAATGGTTGACTTTTAGCGATTATGAATGTATAATTTTAAGGAAATTATGAATTTAAATTTTTATTAATAAAGTTATGGCTAACTTAACTTACAGCTAAGTTTTAATTATGGAAAGGAAAAAATTAATGAATAAACAAGAATTATTAGAAAAACTAAAAAAATTAGAATTAAATGGAAGCGGTTATTGTATATTATCTGGAGGAAGTTTAGTAATTCATGGAATAAAAGAACAAACAGGTGATTTAGATTTATATGTTACGCAAGAGCAATTTTTAGATTTAAAAAATAGATATGAAATGATAGATAAATCTAATAAAGAAATATATCAATATCCATTATATAATATACCAGAATATGATGTAGATATATATTTAATGAAAGATGTAAAAATAGATTACGTTGACGACATACCGGTACAATCATTAGAACAAATAGCAGAATTCAAAAAGAGAAGATTAGAGTTAGGAGTAAAGCCAGAAAAAGATAGAGAAGATTTAGAAAAAATTTTAAATTATATGAAACAAAGAAAACTAAAAGAAGAAATAGAAAGATAAATAGCACAAACTATATATGTGTAGTACTAAAAGAAAGGAAGTATTTTTATGAATAACATATACAGAAATCATACATGTGGAGAATTAAATATAAAAAATGTAGGAGAAACAGTTAGGCTTGCAGGATGGGTGCAAAGAATTAGAAATTTAGGAGCAATGAAATTTATAGATTTAAGAGATCAATTTGGAATAACACAAATTGTTATTTCTGAAAATCAAAAAGATTTAGCTGAAATTTCTGAAAATTTAGTAACAGAATGTGTAATTTCAATAGAAGGAACTGTATTAGAGCGTTCAAATAAAAACACTAAAATTCCTACAGGAGAAATTGAAATAGAAGCAAAAGAAATAAAAATATTAGGAAAATGTAAAAATGTATTACCATTTGAAGTAAACTCTGAAAAAGCTGATATATCATCAGTTAAAGAGGATTTACGTTTGGAATATAGATTTTTAGATTTAAGAAATAATAAAATACATGACAATATTTTATTGCGTTCAAAAATATTAAAAGCTTTAAGAGATAAAATGGATGAATTAGGATTTAGCGAAATTCAAACTCCAATTTTAGCCAATTCTTCTCCAGAAGGAGCAAGGGACTTTTTAGTACCAAGCAGATTACATCCAGGTGAATTTTATGCACTTCCACAAGCACCACAACAATTTAAGCAATTACTTATGGTTTCAGGTTTTGATAAATACTTCCAAATAGCACCATGCTTTAGAGATGAAGATCCTAGAGCAGACAGAGCACCAGGTGAATTTTATCAATTAGATTTTGAAATGAGTTTTGCAACACAAGAAGATGTATTTGTAGTATTAGAAGAAATATTTACATCAACTTTCAAAAAATTTACAGATTGGAAAGTAGATGAAGGTCCATTTATAAAAATACCTTATAAAGAAGCAATGGAAAAATACGGAATAGATAAGCCAGACTTAAGAAATCCACTTATAATTCAAGATGTAACAACTGTATTTAAAGATACAGAATTTAATGCATTCAAAGGTAAGATAATAAAAGCTATAGTAGTTCCAAATGGTGCGGAACAAGGAAGAAAATTCTTTGATAATATGACAGAATTTGCTGTAGAAGAAGCAGGAGCCAAAGGACTAGCATGGGTTAAATTTGTGCAAGAAGGTGCAACAGGAGGAATTGCAAAATTTATTACCGAACAAGTACAAAACGAATTATTCAGTAACTTCAATGTAAAAACAGGAGATAGTGTATTTTTCATAGCAGATGAAGAATTAGAAAAAACTCAGAAAATAGCAGGACTAGTAAGAATAGAACTAGGAAAACGTTTAGATTTATTAGAAAAAAATACATATAGATTTTGCTTTATAGTAGACTTCCCAATGTATGAATATAATGAAGAAGAAGGCAAAATAGACTTCAATCACAACCCATTTTCTATGCCACAAGGTGGAATGGAAGCATTAATGAACAAAGATCCACTAGAAATACTTGCATATCAATATGATGTTGTATGTAATGGATATGAAATGGCATCAGGAGCAGTTAGAAACCATGACCCAGAACTTATGGTAAAAGCCTTTGAAATAGCAGGTTATGATGAAAAAGAAGTAGAAACAAGATTTGGAGCACTATATAAAGCATTCCAATACGGAACTCCACCACATGCAGGTGCAGCTCCTGGCGTAGATAGAATGATAATGCTTATTAAAAATGAAGATAATTTAAGAGAGGTAATAGCATTTCCAAAGAATAAAAAAGCAAGAGATGTTTTAATGAATGCCCCAAGCAAAGTTGCAAAAGAGCAATTAGATGAGGTACATATTAAAATTGTAGATTAATTAATGGGGCCGGGTTAAACTATTAGGGACGGGGTTAAATAGTTTAGTACACTAAACTATTTAACCCCGTCCCTAATAGTTTAACCCAGCCCCTAACAGTTCAATAAATTGCAAACAAATTTTCGCAAAACTATTGACTATTATTTTATATGATGTTAAAATAATTGACATAAGATTTCGAAAGAGGTGATTTTATGTCAGTAAATGAAAAGAGCAAAATGGAGAGCCAAATCGAAGAAATACAAGTAGCTATAAATGCAATAAAAGAAGATGAAAAAAACATATTAGAATTATTACAAAAGAATCATGGTGTAAACATGAAAAAACTAATGAAATTGCAAGAATATAATCAAATTGATGACATGACAAATCAAGTATTTGAAATGAGGTTATCAAATATTGAAAATTTCTTGTATAAAATAGAAAATAAGTTACAAAAATAATGTGTTATTAAATGTAACTTATTTGTTTTAAAGGCAAATATATAACAATTATTTGCCTTTTTATAATTTGTAATGAGCATAAAAATTAAATTTAATGCTTTAAGTTTGCATAAAAGTTGAAAATTATGTAGATAAGTGGTATAATATCCTCGTTATCATTTGTAGCTATACAAACTCTATAACTCGAAAACAGATTTGTTAAGGAGGTAAAAAATGAACATTGATTTAAGAAAACTTGAAAGTGAAGTAAGAAAGGCAATTGCAAAATCTGCTTTTGTTGAAACAGAAGTCCTTGAATTTTTATCTAAAGATGAGGACTGTTTTGTTCGGAGAAATGTAGCAGCGAATTTAAATGCAACTGACACTATTTTAGATAGTTTAGCAAAAGATGAAGATTCGGATGTTAGAGTCGAAGTAGCTAAAAATCCAGCTACTCCATGTAAAGTTTTAAATTTTTTATCAAGAGATGAAGATGATGAAGTAAGATTTGAAGTAGCGAGAAATAAAAACACATCAAGTGAAACATTGACGTATTTGGCTTCTGACGGACATCCTGTTATTATAAGAAATGTAGCAATAAATGAAAATACACCACCAGAGACCCTTGAATTATTAGGCAATGAATGGCATGATTTTGGAATACGATATTTTGTTGCACACAATGAAAAGACCCCAAAAGAAGTAAGGGAACGTTTAAAAAGTCAACTTCCCAAAGATACTTGGCCAATGAGTCCAAGCATAGAGGCACTTTATGCTTATTATAACTAGGAAGAAGATGATTTTTATTAAATCAATGGATAGTAAACAGCCCACATTGTGGGCTGTTTATTAATTATTGCCTAATGTTTAAATTAAATGCAAGAAAAATGGAAAAATGTATTGCTAAAAATATAAAAAGAGGGTAAAATATAGGAGAAAAATAGGATGTTGAATTAATTGAAAGGATGTAGAAAATGGGAAAAGAAGTATTTGAGAAGTACGAGTCTAACATAAGAGGATATTGTAGAAAATGGCCTGTAGAACTTGTTTCAGCTAAGGGTTCTATATATAAAGATGTAAATGGGAATGAATATTTAGACTTTTTTGATGGAGCAGGAGCATTAAATTATGGACATAATCCTGAATATATAAAGGCAAAATTAATAGAGTATTTACAAAACGATGGAATTGTTCATTCTTTAGATATGTATGCACTACCTAAAGAAAAATTTATAGATTACTTTGAAAATAAAATTTTAAAACCACGTAATTTAGAGTATAAAATAGCATTTGCAGGTCCAACAGGGACTAATGCAGTAGAATTAGCATTAAAGCTTGCTAGAAAAGTAAAAGGAAAACCAGATATTTGGGCTTTTACAGGAGCTTTTCATGGAATGACTTTGGGTGCACTATCTCTTACAACAGAGCAAGCTGCAAGGGATGCAGCTGGAGTGCCACTTAATAATACAGTACATATACCAGCGCCATATTCTATGGGCGGAAATTTTGATACAATAGCATATATGAAAGAAATATTAGAAGATGATCACTCAGGTTATGGTAAGCCATCAGCAATAATAATAGAAACTGTTCAGCAAGAAGGCGGAATTTATGTATTTAGTGAACAATTTTTACAAGATTTAAGAGCTTTTTGTGACGAAAATGATATTTTATTAATTTGCGATGAAATACAAATTGGGTGTTCAAGAAGTGGAACTTTCTTCTCATTTGAAAGAGCAAATATAGTACCAGATATTGTATGTATGTCAAAGTCAATTGGTGGCTATGGTTTGCCACTTGCAATAACATTATTTAAAAAAGATTTAGATGTATTTAAACCAGGTGAGCATAATGGAACATTTAGAGGTTGTCAACTTTCAATGGTGTCAGCACTTGCAGCATTAGAAATGACAGTTAATGAAGATATACCAAATAAAGTAAAGCAAAAAGAAAAAATGGTAAAAGAATATTTAGAAAGAGAAATAAAGCCATTATTGTCAGATAACATGGAAATTAGAGGTATAGGTCTTACTTGGGGTATAGATTTTAAAGATGGAAAGATGGCAAGAGAAGTTTTAGATGAATGTTTTAAGAAAAATTTAATCATTGAACTTGCAGGAAGAGAAGATTCTGTGTTAAAAATAATGCCATCACTTGTTATTGCAGATGAATTGCTATTAAAAGGCTTAGAAATTATAAAAAAAGCTACAATGAAGGTTCTAAAAAATAGAAAATAATACAAGGAAAAAATAGATTAATAAATAAAAAATTATTAAGATAAAAGGGAGTAGTACCAATATGAAAAAAACATTTAAGTTTTATATTGCACTATGGGTAGCAAAAATAGTTGCAGGTTTATTAAAATTATTAAGAAGAAATGCATCTTTTTTACCAGGAAAAATTGCACTTAAAATTTGCCCAGATTTTATGGGAATAATAGAAAAGCCAGAGAAAATAATTGCAATTACAGGAACAAATGGAAAAACTACTGTAAGCAATATGATAATAGATGCATTAGAAAAATGTGGCTATACTACATTAAATAATAGAATTGGCTCAAATGTTAATTCAGGAATTGCAAGTAGCTTATTAAATGGGGCAACTTTTATGGGAAAAACTAAAAAGCAAATTGCAGTACTTGAAGTAGACGAAAGAAGTTCAAAGAAAATCTATCCATATTTGAAACCTAATTATGTATTGTGTACAAATATTTTTAGAGATTCAATAAAAAGAAATGCTCATACAGATTTTATTATAGATATAATAAATTCAGCTATTCCAAAAGAATCAAAATTAATATTAAATGCAGATGACTTAATTTGTTGTAGCATAGGTCCAGAAAATAAAGAAAAAGTATATTTTGGAATAGATAAGTTAGATACAGATGTAGAAGAAACAACTAATATATTAAGGGATATTAGGACATGCCCTGTATGTAATACTAAATTGAAATATGAATATATGCGTTATCATCATATAGGAAAAGCATATTGTCCAAATTGTTCTTTTAAATCACCTGAAAGTGATTATTTAGGAACAAATATAGATTTTGAAAACAAAACAATAGATATAAAAACAAAAAGCGGTACTAATAAATATAAATTAATAAGTGATAATATTATAAACATATATAACATGGTAGCTGCAATAGCAGCCCTTACAGAATTGGGAATAGAAACGCAAAAAATAATAGAGATATTTAATGATTTTAAAATAGTAGAAACAAGGTATTCAGAAGAAAAAGTAAATGATAAAAAAGTAGTAATGTATTTAGCAAAAGGTCAAAATGCAATAGCATGTTCAAGAACTTTTGACTACATAAAGCATGCTGAAGGCAAAAAAGCTGTAATGCTTAATTTAGATGACTTTTTTGATGTTAAAGATTCTACAGAAAATATATCATGGATATATGACACAGATTATGAACTACTAAATGATGATAGCATAGAGCAAATTATTGTTGGAGGAGCTAGAGCAAAGGATCATTGTTTAAGACTATTAATTGCAGGAGTACCAAAAGAAAGAATAAAATGTGAAAGATATGAAGTTGATGCAGTTAATCATTTAGACTTAGAAAAAGTAGATAATATTTTTATATTATATGATGTATATACTGTACCTACTGCAGAAAAGGTAAAGGCAAAAATTAAAGAAAAAATTATGCAAAATGTAGAAGAATAAATGTAAAAGTTTCGTTAAGCAAAAAGAGAAAGGAATGTAGTTTAAATGAAAATAGAAGTGTTATTTCCAGAGTCTTGTAATTTATATGGTGACATACAAAACATGGTATATTTAAAAAAATGTATGCCTGAAGCAGAATTTATTGAAACTGCAATAGATGAGGAACCTAAATTTGTAAAAGAAGATATGAACTTAATATATTTAGGCTCAATGAAAGAAAGAACTCAAGAAAAAGTTATAAATAAATTATTACCATATAAACAAAGAATAGAAGAATTAATTAACAATAATACTGTATTTTTATTTACAGGCAATAGTTTTGAAATTTTAGGAAAATATATAGAAAATGAAGATGGAAGTAAAATAGATGCATTAGGAATTTTCGATATATATGCTAAAAGAGATATGATGCACAGATATAATGGTATGGTATTAGGAAAAATTGATGATATGGAAATAGTAGGTTTCAAATCATTATTTAGTTTTTCTTATGGTAATAATGAAAATGAATACTTTTTAAAGTTACAAAAAGGAATTGGGTTAAATAAAGAAACTAAATTAGAAGGTATAAGAAGAAATAACTTTATAGGAACATACTTAACAGGTCCATTTTTAATAATCAATCCATTATTTACAAAATATTTAATGGAATTAATGGGAGTAGAAAATCCAAAATTGGAATTTGAGGAAACTATTATGGAGGCTTATGAAAATAGGCTTGCAGAATTTAAAAGTAAAAGAGTAAGTGAGCAAGGTCATTAAAAAACATTAAAATACTAAAATAACTTAGTTGAAAAAATAAATAAAGTGTGATATAAAAAAGAAAATAGATAAGAGAAAGAAAAATATGAAAAATATAAAAGACTATGATTTAGAAGAATTAAAAAAAGAACTTAGTTCAATAGGGGAAAAGCCATTTAGGGCAGAGCAAATTTTTAAATGGCTATATGAAGCAAAAGTTAAAGAATTTGATGAAATGACAAATCTTTCTGTTGAACTTAGAAATAAGTTAAAAGAAAATTATACTATGTGTAATTTTAATATATTAAAAAAGCAAGAATCTTCAGATGGTACAAAAAAATACTTATTTGATGTACTAGATGGTAATGCAATAGAAACAGTTTTAATGCAATATCATCATGGAAAAACAATTTGTGTATCATCACAAATAGGATGTAAAATGGGCTGTAAGTTCTGTGCTTCAACAGGAATAAAATTTATAAGAAATTTAACTTCGGGAGAAATAGTAGAGCAAGTGCTTGCAGTAGAACAAGATATAGGCGATAGAATTTCCAACATTGTATTTATGGGAATAGGAGAACCACTAGATAACTATAATAATGTAATAAATGCAATAAGAATAATAAATAATCCAAAAGGTTTGAACATAGGTGCAAGGCATATTAGTGTATCAACAAGTGGAATTGTTCCAAAAATATACGATTTAGCAAATGAAAATATACAATGCACATTATCAATTTCATTACATGCAACAAATAATGAAAAAAGAAGCAGTATGATGCCAGTAAATGATGCATATCCTATAGAGGAGCTATTACAGGCTTGCAAAGATTATATAAAAACAACAAATAGAAGAATTTCATTTGAATATGCTTTAGCAAAAGATAATAATGACAATTTAGATGATGCAAAACAATTAGTAAAATTATTAAAAGGTATGTTGTGTCATGTAAATTTAATACCAATTAATAAAATTGAAAATGGGGCATATACCAAAAGTACAAATGAAAATATCATAAAATTTAGGGATTACTTAAATGAACATGGAATTGTAGCAACAATAAGAAGAGAATTAGGTTCTGACATTGATGCAGCATGTGGACAACTAAGAAGGAAGAACTTAAAAGAATAAATGGAGGAAATAATGGAAGTTTTTGTCAAGACAGACATAGGTAAAGTTAGAGACATGAACCAAGATTACTATTATGTGGCTTCACCCAAAGATGAGCTTAAGTTATATATTTTAGCTGATGGAATGGGTGGCTATAATGGTGGAGAAGTGGCGAGCAAGCTTGCAACAACAACAGTAAAAAGCTATATAGAAAGTAATTTTGCAAAAGTTTCATATGACAAAGAGGAAATTTTAAAATTAATAAAAAGTGCAATAGAATATGCAAATATGGTAGTATACGAAAAATCGAAAGAAAGTCCGGAATTAGAAGGAATGGGTACTACTATAGAAGTATGTTTAATATATAATAATAAGGTATATATAGGTCATTTAGGAGATAGTAGAATTTATAGAATTCGTAAGGAATTTATTCGAAAACTTACTACAGACCATAGTTATGTTCAAAAATTAGTTAAGGATGGAACTATTTCACAAGAGGAAGCGGAACATCATCCTAAAAAGAATATGCTTACAAAGGCATTGGGTTGTTCTGTTTTTGTAGAACCAGACGTAACAGTTAAAGGTTTTATAAAAGATGACATTATACTTATTTGTTCAGATGGGCTTACAAATATGGTAAGTGATAGCGAAATATATAGAATTGTAAAGCAATATTCAAGAACAGTTGCAAATGAACTGGTAAAAAAAGCCAATAGTGCTGGAGGATATGATAATATAACAGTAATCGTTATAAAGTAGAAAATAGGTATAAATAATAAAAGTAGATGCTATAAAAATTTATGAAAATTAAGCAAGGGAGAGAATAAAGCCATGAATTTAGAAGGAAGATTTATAGGTGGGAGATACGAAATTTTACAAAAAATAGGCAATCGGTGGTATGGCAACAGTATATAAAGCAAAATGTCATGTGTTAAATAGGTTTGTTGCTGTAAAAGTATTAAAAGATGAATTTACAACAGACGAGGAATTTATAAAAAGATTTAATATAGAAGCTCAATCTGCAGCAGGGCTAACCCATCCTAATATAGTTTCTGTATATGATGTAGGGCATGAAGACAATATTTATTATATAGTAATGGAGTTAATACAAGGAAAAACATTAAAAGAAATAATATCAGAAGAAGGAAGCTTACCATGGAAATGGTCAGTTAATATTGCAATTCAAATAGCATCAGCATTAGAAGCAGCTCATAAAAATAATATTGTACATAGAGATATAAAACCTCATAATATTATAATTACAGAAGATGGAATTGCAAAGGTAACCGACTTTGGAATTGCAAAAGCAGTATCAAACTCAACAATTACAGCATTTGGAACAACAATAGGTTCTGTACATTACTTTTCACCAGAGCACGCTAGAGGTGGTTACACTGATGCAAAGTCAGACCTATATTCATTAGGTGTTGTTATGTACGAAATGCTAACTGGTAAAGTGCCATTTGATGCAGATACTCCAGTCTCAATTGCTTTAAAACACATGCAAGAAAAGCCTATGGAACCAATGAGGTTAAATCCAAGTATTCCTTTAGCAGTTAATCAAATTATAATGAAGGCAATGCAAAAAGAGCCTACTTTAAGGTATCAATCAGCTACAGAAATGTTAAAAGATTTAAGCATGGCAGTTAAAAATCCTGAAGGAGAATTTGTAAAAGAGAATACAGTAGATAGAACACAGACACAGAAAATGAATACAGTTACAGATGATATGCTAAACAAAAATGAAAAAGGAAAAAAAGAAGGAAAGTTAAAAAAATATTTTAAAGCTCATCCAAAAGTAAAAATTGCATTAATAGTTTTAGCATTTATTTTAGTGTTTGTTGTAACAACGGTAGTTGCTACAATTATAATGAATGCTACATCTATAAAAAATGTACAAATACCAGAGCTAGTTGGAAAAACTGAACAACAAGTAATAGACGCTTTAAAAGATACAAAATTTGAATATGAAATAGTGGGAGAAGAATTCAGTAGTAGTGATGATGACATAGGAAAAGTAGTTTCACAAAATCCAGCATTTAAAAGAAACTATACAGTAAAGGAAAATACAAAATTCGAACTTGTAATAAGCAAGGGAGTAGAAAAAGTTAAAGTTCCAAAAGTTTCAGGAATGAAATATGAGGATGCAGTAAGAGAACTTGAAAAATATAAATTAAAGGCAGATAAATTAGATGAAAAGAGCAATACAGTTGAAGAGGGAATTGTTACAGCACAAGAAACTTTAGAAGAAACTGAAGTACAAATAGGTACAACTATAGTATTACATGTAAGCATTGGAAATGGTCTTGCAAAAATTTCAGTTCCATATGTAATAGGAAAGACTCAAGATGAAGCTATAAATGAGTTAAAGAATTCTAAATTAAAAGTAGAAGTTGCAACCAAGGAAGATAAAACTAAAAACAATGGAGAAGTTTTAGAGCAAAGTATAACTGTTGGTCAAGTAGTAGAAGAAGGCACTACAATAGTTATAACAGTAAACAAAATAGAGGAAATAAAAACAGGAACAGTATATATTAATCTAAAAAAACTTGTACCATATGTTGAAGAAAAAGATGAAGAAGGAGAAGTGCTTCCAGCATCAAAAGTTAGTGTAAGGGTAACTGTAAACGAAGATACAGTTTATGATGAAAGTGTAGCTTCAGACAATGAAAAGTTAGAGGTAAAGGTAAAAGGAATAGGAACAGTTACAGTAAAAGTGTATATTAAAAAATCAGGAGAATCTGAAGTATTAAAAGCTCAAACGAACATGAATTTAAATATAGAAAATGCTACATGGACTGCGGAATAGATATTTTATATACAATGTTCAATTAAAGAGGTGTAATTTGGAGCAAGGAATAGTTATAGGAAACATTGCAAATTTGTACTATGTAGAAACTAAAAGTGGAGTATATGAGTGTAATGCAAGAGGAAAGTTAAAGCAAGAAGAAGGTTTGATGGTAGGAGATAAAGTACAAATAGAAATAATAGATAGTGTAAATAAAAAGGGAGTAGTAAATGTACTACTCCCAAGAACTATGTGTTTAAAAAGGCCTAAAATAGCAAATTTAACGCAAATAATATATGTAATTTCATTAAAAATGCCAAAGCCAGACTTATTGTTATTAGATAAACAACTTGCGTATGCAGAATATATACATATAAAGCCAGTTATATGTATAAACAAAGTAGATTTAGAAAATAGAGAGAAAAATGAAATTATAGAAACTTATAAAAATGCAGGCTATACAGTTATAGAAACTATAGCAAACAATAAAAAAGGAATAGATGAAGTAAGGAAAATTTTAAGGAATAATATAACTGCATTTGCTGGAAATTCTGGAGTTGGTAAGTCAACACTTATAAATGCAATATTTGAAAAAAATATAACAGAAGAAGGCTTAATTAGTCAAAAAATAAAAAGAGGAAAAAATACAACAACAAACATAACTTTATATAAATTAGATGAAAATGAGTATATAGCAGATACACCAGGTTTTTCAGTATTTGATATATCAGAAATAGAAAGCACAAATTTAGATAAATATTTTATAGAATTTAAGCAATATATAGAAAAATGTGAGTTTATAGGGTGTACACATATAAAAGAAGAAAACTGTGGAATAAAAATGGCAGTAGAGCAAGGCAAAATTTCAAAAGCAAGGTATGATAGGTATTGCAAAATATGGGAAGATTTAAAAGAAAAGGAGAAATATAAATGGTAGAGGTAGCAACATCTTTATTAAATGTTAAAAAGGAAGAGGTTATAAAAACTTTATATAATTTGGAAGTAGCGGGAACAGACTATATACAAATAGATGTTATGGATGGAAAATTTGTAGAAGATAATACTACAGAAAAGATGAATGAATATGCAGAATATGTAAAACAAGTAACAAATTTGCCATTAGACATACATTTGATGGTAAAAGACGTAGAAAGTTATATAAAAAGTTATTTAGCATTGGATCCATATTGTATAACTTTTCATATAGAGGCTTGTAAAAATAAAAAAGAAATTATGAAATTTATTGATCTTATAAAAGAAAGTAATGTAAAGGTTGGAATTGCTATTAGTCCTAATACGCCTATAGAAGATATTTATGAGTATTTACCATACATACATAAAGTAATTGTTATGTCTGTAGAGCCAGGTAAGGGCGGGCAAGAATTTATAGAAAATACAATAGAAAAAATAAGTAATTTGAATATATTTAATTATGAAAATGGTTTTGAAGTAGACATAGAAGTAGATGGTGGAATCAACGATAAAACAGGAAAAGAATGTACAGATGCAGGTGCTAATATATTAGTGGCAGGAACTTATATTATAAAATCTGGAGATTATAAAAAAGCAATTTTAAGTTTAAAATAATTGCAATATAAAAATATTATAAGAAATATAAAAATATTGGTAAGCGTTTGGAGTGAATAATGTTGAAAAAGGATGAAGCAGTAGAAATAGTAAAAATTTTAAATAATACATATAAAGATGCTAGATGTAGTTTAAACTTTAATACACCATTCGAGCTATTAATAGCAGTAATATTATCAGCACAGTGTACAGACGAAAGAGTAAATAAAACAATGCCATCTATTTTAAAGAAATGCTCTACACCAGAACAATTTGTAAAAATCGATATAAAAGAGTTGGAAGAACTTATACATCCATGTGGTTTTTATAAAAATAAAGCAAAAAATATTAAAAATGCATGTAAAATAATTCATGAAAAATATAAAGATAAAGTACCAGAAACGATGGAAGAATTAATGGAACTTCCTGGAGTAGGTAGAAAAACTGCAAACGTTGTAATGCTTGAAGCGTTTGGAAATCCTCAAGGAATTGCAGTAGATACACATTGTAAAAGGATTTCAAATAGATTAGGCTTGTCAAAAGAAAGTGAACCAGAAAAAATAGAACAAGATTTATTAAAAATCATTCCAAAAGAATATTATAAAGATGTTAATCATGTGCTTATATGGCATGGCAGAAATGTATGTGTTGCAAGGAATCCTAAATGTGAAGAATGTAGTGTAAAAAAATATTGTAAAACTCATAATAAAAAAGTATAATTTCAGAAAAATTTATTATAATATTTTGTTAAGAGGTGATTTTCTTGACTAATATAAATTGTTCTGCAAATTGTATATATCAAAAAGATGGTAAATGTTGTTTTGAAAATATAAAAAATCAACAAAAAGCAACACCTAACAGTGATTGTGCTTATTTTGCTATGAACGAAGAGAAAAAAACTAAGTAAATCCAGTAAAATAAAAGAATTAAGCAAATAAAATATAAATGAAATTATGAAAAACTAAATAAAAAAACTCGTCAATTGAAATATTAAATGCAAGTATGAAAAAGTAAATGCAAAATAAAAAAACTCCGGTTAAAATCTTGACAAAAAAAGGCTAAAAGAATATACTTAATGCATAGTTTAAGCAAGGAGGTTTTTTTATGTTAAAAAGCAAGTCAAAAAAGATAATTTCAATAATTTTAGTTATCTTAATATTATTAATTTCAGGAGTAAGTTTTGCAACAAACGAAATTATGCCGATTTCAGAAAATCCTGATATAGAAGAATATCAAGAAGAGTTAGAAGATAATGAACAAGAAATAACTGATACATTAAATGAAATTATAAATGGGAATGTAGAAGATGGAACAGAAAGTGAAAATCAAAATGGGTTAGATGAGGCAGATACAAGTGATTGGGTAAATGAAGATGCATATATATTTAGTAATGACATAGAAATAAATAAAATAGTAGATGGAAATGCATTTGTTGTTGGCAATACAGTTACAGTAACAGGCGAAATTGGTGGAGATTTATTTGTTATAGCCAATAAATTAGTTATAGAGGATGGATATGTATATAGTGGTATATTTGCATTGGCAAATGAAATAGAAGTAAATGGTGTTGTATATGACTTATATGCATGTGCTAATAAAATTACTATAGGAGAAAATGGTTACATATATAGAGATTTTAGAGGTGTATCTGATGTTGTTAATTTAGAAGGTTTAGTAAAGAGAAATGTTTATTTAACAGTAAATAAAATAAACTTCAAAGAAGATGTAGGTGCAGTAATTAGTGGAAATTTAGATTATTCATCTCCTGAATTAATAGAGGTTCCACAAGGAGCAGTTACAGGTCAAGTAACATATAATAAAGATATATCTGGAACTATTAAAAGCACACAAAGTAGTATTTTATCATATATAGGAAGTTTAGTTAGAGAATTAATTTATGCATTAATTATAATATTATTAACATTATGGTTTGCACCTAAATTTACAGAAAAATTATCTAATACAACAGGAAAGAAGGTAGCAATATCTTTTGGAGTAGGTGTATTAGCATTTCTTATATTAGCATTTATTTCAATGATATTATTAGTTTCAGTTTTAGGTATGTCAATATTACTTACATTACTAGTAACATTTGGCTTAATAGTTTGTATATCAAAGTCAATATTTGCAATGACAATATCTAGAATGATAACAAATAAATTTAAAATACAAGGAAAAGTTAAATATACTTTAATATCATTATTATTAGTAGCTATAATTTGGGCTTTAGGTCTAATACCATTTGGAGTAGGACTAATAATAGAATTAGTAGTAGAAGTAATAGGAACAGGTTTAGTATTAACTAATATTGTTAATAAAAAAGATAAAAATAATGAAAAAGCAGAAAAACAAGAAGTTGCAACTGAAGTAAAAGAATAGAATTATATAAATTATGAATTATTAAAATTATAAAAAGGTGGGGCAAATTGTCACCATCTTTTTTTTATTTCAATATAATATAAATAAAAGGAGGTAATATATTATGTTTTGTGCACTAAAAAAAACAATAGGTGTATGTTTAATAGGGTTAGGTTTAGGGGTATTACTAGTATTATTACTTCCAATAACAGGTTGGTTATTCTTAATAGGAGCGGCAATTCTATCATTAGGATTGGCATGGCTATTTTGCTAATTGATAATTGAAAAATTACATACATATTTTTAATTATTTTTTGAATTGCAAGCTTTCTAATAAAAATTAAAGGAGAGTGGATAATATGACAATAGTTGTAAAAAAAGTTCCTAAATTTTTAAGAGGAATAGTAAAGTTAATTTTTGGAATAAAATAAACTATTAGGGACGGGGTTAAATAGTTTAGCAAAAAAGTATATATACTATTTTCAAAACAATAATATTATATTTTTCTTCGTTGCTAAACTATTTAACCCCGTCCCTAATAGTTTAAAGCCAATTAGATAAAATCTAATTGGCTTTTTTTACTATTTCTTAAGAAATTAAAGTCGTATTTATATAAATTAAGCTCTTGTAACTTTACCAGAACGTAAGCATTTAGAACATACAGATATTCTTTTTGGTTGACCATCAACTATTGCTTTTACAGTTCTTAAATTTGGTTTGAAAGTTCTAGTAGCTCTTCTACTAACGTGTGAACGCGCAATACTAATTTTATTTCCATGAGATAGTGTTTTTTCGCAAATTTCACATTTAGCCATATTATTTACACCTCCTATAAGTATAATAAAATTTGACTATTTATAATATTATCATACTTTTGCTCTAATTTCAAGACTTTTTGGAAAATAGACTTGAAAAAATTTCATCTTATGGTATAATATAACTGATGGTGCATTATTCTAGTTATATTGTCCATTAAGAGGGTGGGGCTAAAAATCCACTAAAGGGCACATCGGTGAAGTTTCTTGTTTGTGCGCGAAATGCCAATTTTGTGTGTATCCAGGAAGTAAGAAATTAGGGAATTGTATAATGGCATATATTAAGCACCCTTGTTTCGCGGAGGCTTAAACTTAAAGTTTAATGAAACTTTTAAACAAGAGTTTAAGTATAAACCTATGTTGAGTGCCAAGACACAAAATACATAGAGTAGCCTGTCTTGAGTGAGGGTATTGGGATTATTAATAATAAAGTTTTAAGGTTTGGCCAAATTTTAAAATTTTATCAATATGAAATTACCGTTGCAAAAAGGACTATTAATGGGTAACAATATATAAAGGAAAACTTCTAGAATGTTTGCTCATATTGTTATAGAGCATAGAAGTCTATGGATTAAGGTGTGGAATTAAGTGGCAATCTAGTATCTATTTTTGATAGGTATTTTCTTTAAATGGAAACAGCTAAATAGCAATATTTAGTAGGAAATAGAGAAATTCGACTAGACCTAAACCACAAAATTTACTTAGACTTCACCATCTAAACTATTTTATTCATTAACAATGTAAAATGTAATAAAAATAATGTTATAAATAAAAAAGGAGGTAGTATGTTTTATACATACTAAATGCAAATGAAAGACACAAGCAAAAAAGATAGCAAAGATAACTCGGAAATTAAGTGGTTTATAATAGTATTTATAACTACTTTTATTTTATCTATAATATTTTCGTTTATTTCGACAAATGCAATATCAAACTTATCTATATTTCCAGCTGTATTAATTTTAATTTTAACTATATTTATAGGTATATTTTTTGACATAATAGGGGTCGCTGTAACTGTAGCAGATGAAAATGAATTTCATGCTAAAGCTACTAAAAAAGCAAAAGGTTCAAAAACTTCTATTAAATTAATAAGAAATTCGTCAAGAGTTGCCAACATATGTGCAGATGTTATAGGAGACATTTGTGGAGTATTAAGTGGTGCCATAGCTGCATTAATCAGTTTAAAAATTACTCAAAGTTTTTCATTACAATTTGATATACAATTTTTAATAAGTGCTATTGTTGCATCTCTTACAGTTAGTGGTAAAGCGTTAGGAAAGGGAATTGCTAAAAGACATGCAACAGATATTGTTTATGTTGTGGGAAGAATAATAGGTAGAAAGTAAAAAAGCATATAAAATATATTAAAAATAGTGAGGTACAAACCTCACTATTAATATTACTAAAAAACAAACAAAATTTTGCAAAAACACTTGAAAAAAATAGAAAATATGATAAAATATGACTATCTTAAAAAGAAAAGGAGAAAGAATATGTTTACATATATAAAAGGAACATTGGAAGTAAAAACAACAGGGTATGTTGTTGTAGAGGCAAATGGAATAGGTTATAAAATTTTTATGTCTGAACCATCAATAGAAAAATTAGGTGAAATAGGAGAAAATGTAAAAGTATATACATATTTAAGAATTAGATCTCAAGAAGATGAAATAAGCTTATTTGGGTTTAATTCAGATGAAGAATTAAGAATGTTTGAATTATTAATAACTGTAAGTGGAGTGGGAGCAAAATCTGCTTTAGCAATATTAGCTAACATATCTCCATCAAGTTTTGCTTTAGCTGTAATTACAGATGATATTTTAAAATTAAAAGCTCTTCCAGGAATTGGGGCTAAAACTGCTCAAAGGTTAATTTTAGAATTAAAAGATAAGTTAAAGAATGCAGAAATTAAGAATAACGAAAATGTAGAATTAAAAGAAAATATAGCAGATGATGAAAAGGTAAGTGAAGCAGTATCTGCACTTCAAGTATTAGGCTATAGTAGAAAAGAAATTGCAACAGCATTAGAAAAGGTAGATAAACAAAATTTAAGTGTAGAAGATATAATAAGAAAAGGGCTTTCAAATTTAGCAAGGCAATAGTAATTTAGGAAAATAGGTTTAATGAATATAGTAATGAAATATAATGTTTAAATGTAATAAAAACAAAAATTATATGAATTGTAATAGGATAATAGCAATGAAAGATTAAGGTGATAGTAAATGGATTTAAGTAAGCCATTAGCATATAGAATGAAACCAAAGACATTAGAAGATTATGTTGGACAAGAGCATATTTTAGGAAAAGATAAAATATTGTATAGAACTATAAAGGCAGATAGGCTTTCAAGCATTATTTTATGGGGACCTCCAGGCTGTGGAAAAACATCTTTAGCAAAAGTAATAAGTAATACAACAAAATATAAATTTACAAGAATAAATGCTGTAACAGCTGGAATAGTGGATATAAAGTCTGCTATAGCAGATGCACAAAATATGCTTATGAATCCATCTGGAAGATGTATATTATTCATAGATGAAATTCACAGGTTTAATAAATTGCAACAAGATGCATTACTTCCTTATGTTGAAAATGGTACAGTAATATTAATTGGTGCAACTACAGAAAATCCATATTTTGAAGTAAATAAGGCTTTAATATCAAGGTCAATGGTAGTAAAATTAGAGCCATTAAGCATAGATAATATATATGAAATACTAAAAAAATCTTTAGTAGCAGAAGAAGGGCTTGGAAGTTACAAGATAAAAATAGAAGATGAAACTTTAAGGAAAATAGCAGAGGTTTCAAACGGAGATGTAAGAACAGCACTAAATGGGCTAGAGGTAGCAGTACTAACAACTAAAATGGGCAAAGATGGTTACATAGAAATAACTCCACAAATTGCAGCAGATAGTGTTCAGTCAAGGAAAGCAATATTTGATAAAAACGGTGATAGCCATTATGATAATATAAGTGCATTTATAAAATCTATGAGGGGAAGTGACCCAGATGCGGCAATATTTTATTTGGCAAGGGCAATAGAAGGTGGAGAAGACCCAGTTTTTCTAGCCAGAAGAATTGTAATTGCAGCTTCAGAAGATGTAGGTATGGCAAATCCAAATGCACTTGTTGTGGCTAATAGTGCAATGCAAGCAGTACATGTAATTGGAATGCCAGAAGCAAAAATAATATTAGCAGAAGCGGCTGTTTATGTTGCTACTTCGCCAAAATCTAATGCTTCATATATGGCTATAAATAAAGCTTTAGAAGATGTAAAAAATAAAGATACAGGTGAAATACCAATGCATATAAGAAATGCTCCAGCAGAAGGAATGGAGCAGTTTGGTTATGGAAATGGATATAAATATCCACATGATTATCCAGGTCACTATGTGGAACAACAATATTTGCCAGATAAAATGCTAGGCACTAAATATTATAATTTTGATGAGTAATGTAAATGGAGCAAAATATTAATATATTATTTTTTTTTAATAACTCTTAGGCTGCATAATAGCTTGTAAAAAATTTTATTTTAAGTAAAACAAGTTTTACAAAATAAAATTTTTACAATCTATAATTTGTTGGTCCCCACAAAATGTTATTAAAAAAAATGATATATTAATATTTTGCAATATTACAAATTTAAGCAAGCTTCTAATGCAAGCTCAATCATTTTATTTAAGCCAGTAGTTCTTTCTTCAGAAGTAGCTACTTTATTGCTACCTATTACGTCAGAAACGCTCATAATGCAAGAAGCTTTTTTATTAAAAAATTTTGCTATATAAAATAATGCAAAAGATTCCATTTCTGCACTAATAGGGTTAAAATCTTTAGGAACACGAGCAAGTAACTTTTTATAATCAATATATGGGTCAAATACATCAGAGCAAACTGTATTTCCTTTTATTATTGATGTTCCAAGGTTTTGAGCAGTATGTATAATTACATTATTTAGTTCAGCATTAGAATTTACAATATGGCAATCTTCATTATTAAAAGATAGAGCATAATTTCCTTCAGAAAAACAATTTTCAGAAAGAATAATATCAAATAAATTTAAATTTGGGTCATAAGCTCCACAAGAGCCAATTCTAATGATAGAATCAACATCATAAAATTTAAACAATTCGTAACAATAAATTCCCATACTTGGAATACCCATTCCATGAGGCATTATAGTTATTCTTTTGCCTTTATAAAATCCAGTATATGCATACATTGCTCTAACTGAATTTACAAGTTTATAATTTTCTAAATAATTTTCGGCAATGTATTTACTACGCATAGGGTCTCCAGTCATAATAACAATGTTTGAAATATCCTCTTTTTTAGCTTCATTATGTGGTGTCATATAAATCCTCCATAAATAATATTTAGGTTTTTAAAGGTGACCTATAACTTTTATAAATTATTTTTATGTTTTTTACAATTATATGAATAAATTAAAAAAAAGTAAAGTTAGTTTATATTATTTTAAAGCAAAATTGACAAAATGTGTTTTTGCATATAAAATGTATGCGTACTATAAAGTAAGGGAATGATATAAAAATGCGAAAAAAAGCCAAAATAATTGTAATATGTATTATAATAGTAATTGTTTTATTTTTAGGCTATTTAATAAATAGATATTTAATACCAAGAGTTGAATTAAATATTTCAAATAAAAATACAGAAAAGACGGTGGAAGAATTTGAGGCAACTGAAAATTCATATAATAGTGATGAATTAGAAATAAACATAGAAAAGGTAGAAAAAGGTGAAGGAAAAGACAAGGTTACATACTATGTTGCAGATATCAAATTACAAAATCCGGCTAGAATAAAAAGAGCATTTGCTAAAGATCAAATAGGAACAAATATTGTTGAAAAAATGAGTGAATTAACAAGTAGAAATAATGCAATACTTGCAATAAATGGTGATTACTACTCTTTTAGAAATAATGGAATTATAATAGGAGAATCTGAAATATATAGAGATGTACCTGCAAGAGAGGCTTTAGCTATATATAAAGATGGTACAATGAAAATATATGATGAAAATCAAACAAATGCAGAAAAATTAATAAAAGAAGGAGTAAAATCTACATTATCATTTGGTCCAGTTTTAGTAAGAAATGGTGTAGCAGAAGCTAATTATACAGAATATGCAGTAGATGGAGATAATTTAATACGCGGAAATATAGCAACAGAAAATCCTCGAACAGGAATAGGGTATTATGATAAAAATCATTACTGTTTTGTCGTAGTAGATGGAAGAAAAGAGGGGTATAGTAAGGGAGTAACTTTACATGAATTTGCATTAATATTTGAAAAATTAGGTTGTGATTTAGCATACAATTTGGATGGAGGAAATTCAGCAAATATGTATTTTAGAGGGAAAAAAGTAAATAAATCAAGTCAACCTGGAGATGGAGAAAGAGAAATAAGTGACATAATATATATAGATTAATATAAAACATCAAATAGTTTTTTATACTTAAGAAAATTTAGAAAAGGAGAATATAAATGAGAATTTTAATACCAGCATATGAGCCAAAAGATAAACTAATTACATTAATTGATGATATTCAGAAAATAACAGATACTCCCATTATAGTAGTAAATGATGGAAGTGGAGAGGAATATAAAAAAATATTTGATCAGGTGGAGAAAAAAGACGTTAAAGTTTTAAACCATGAAAAAAATAAAGGAAAAGGTGAAGCAATAAAAACCGGAATTAAATACTTAATGGAAATTGGGGAAGAAGAGGGAGTTGTAAGTGCAGACTGTGATGGGCAACATTCTCCAAAAGATATTGTAAAAGTAATAGAAGAATTGAAAAAGTCAAAAAATGATTTAGTTTTAGGAGTAAGAAATTTTAGCCAAAAAGGTATTCCATTTAGAAGTAAATTCGGAAACATAATATCAAAAATTACTTTTCTAGCAATGACAGGAAATAAAGTCACAGACACGCAAACAGGGTTAAGAGGATATTCTAAAAATATATTTGAATGGCTTGTTAGTATTGATGGAAGTAGGTATGAATATGAGTTTAATGTTTTATTAGGAATTAAAGAAAAAGGGTTAACATATTCAGAAATACCAATAGAAACTATTTATGAAGATAAAAATGCAGTATCACATTTTAGACCAATAAGAGATTCTATATTAATATATAAACCTGTATGCAAGTTTGTAATATCATCTGTACTTGCTATGGTAATAGACATAATTTTATTATTAGTTTTCCAAAACATATTTAATGAACTATTAATAGCAGTAATACTTTCAAGAGCAATAAGTTCTATAATAAATTTCATTTGCAACAAAAATTTTGTGTTTGAAAATAAGGAAAAAGGTAATTTATTTAAATTGTTAATTAAATATTATGCGTTAGTTGTAGTGATATTAGTTTTAAATTATTTAATATTAAACTTTTTATATGAAATTTTAGGAATTAACTTACTAATTTCAAAAATTATAACAGAGGTAATTTTATATTCTTTTAGCTTTATTATACAAAGAAGAGTGGTATTCAAGAAAAACGTAAAGTGAAAATTTCAAAAAAACAAGAAATAGGTATTGAAATTTTATTAAATAGATAGTATAATATGCACTGTTGTAACTGTAAACACACCTTTAGAAAGGTAAACTTTCAAAGGTGTAAGCCTTCAAAAGATTTTTGGGAGGAACAATTATGTTTAGTTTTTTCAAAAAAAAGGAATCTTCAAATCAACGGAATGGTGAAAACACAGTAGCTAATACAAACAGTGTAGCAGGTGCAGACCAGTGGAATGGTTTCCCATCTGCAGAAAAAATTCGTGAAAAATCCATCAGCGCATGGAAGAATATGACAATTAATGAGATTCTAATTGCCATAGAAAAGGAAAGCAAAGAAGGATGGAATAATGTTGAGCTTTACAGAGTAAATATTCCAGAAGACATTATAAAGGGTTTAGAGGAAAGAGGATATACTGTAAAAAAGGATACAGTTGGCGGTGCGCCCAAGTATACAATTAAATGGTAAATTTTATAAAATTTGAAATCTAAAAACTAAATAAAAACGAAAATAGCACTTGCATAGAAGTGCTATTTTTGTTTTGATATGGAAAAATTTAAAAAGTTCAATTATAACATAAATATTGAATAAATATAATAAATATAGTATAATTAAATAGTATTTATATGGGGGTGTATTTGATTTCGACAGCATTTTAGAAGTATAAATAGCGAGTAGTGGATGGTCGCTTAAGTTCCACTATAAAAAAGCGAAATTAAATTTAAACGCTGATAATAGAGAATTAGCATTAGCTGCCTAAGTGCGGCTACGTCTTACTATAAGTGCCCACGCTTTTAGATAAGGCGTCGAATAGTGGGAAACGAAACTACTTTTTGTCATGGGAGTAGGGGGTATTTTAATGACTACTTGTTTTAAAGTTTGTTTGTTAACTTTAAAATTAAGGAATTAGATAACAAACTACACTCGTAGAGGTTTATATGGAAAAAATGTTGGACAGGGGTTTAACTCCCCTCACCTCCACCATTAAAAAGATGATACTATATATTAGTATCATCTTCTTTTATATTATCTGCTTGTTCTTGAGTTAAATATCCATACCTAACCATTGAACTTATAACTTTTTGTTGCCTATTTTTAGCTAAATCTGGGTTAATAGTAGGTGCATATATAGAAGGTGCATTAGGAACACCTGCAAGAAGAGTTGCCTCATAAAGATTTAAATCTTTAGGTTCTTTGTTATAATAACCAGTTGAAGCCTCTCTAATTCCATAATGACCATCACCAAAGTAAATTATATTTATGTAAAATTCTAAAATTTCATCTTTAGAATAATTTTTCTCTAAATCCATAGACATAAATACTTCTGCAATTTTACTAGAAACAACATCATCCTCGCCAATAAAGTACAAATTTTCTGCAACTTGCTGTGTTATAGTACTTCCGCCTTCATGTAATTCGCCGGCTTTAACATTAGAAATTATAGCTCTAGCAATAGATATAAAATCTACTGCACCATGTTCTTTAAAGCGGTGATCTTCCACGGCAATAACGGCATTAACATAGTCCTTATTTACTTCATCTAAAGTTACATAGTCTTCATCATTTTTTATTTGACTAATTTTATCAGCTAAACTTAATTCTTCTAAAACACTAGAATATAACTTATAACCATTTAAAATTACAACAGCACTGACAATAATTATTATAGCAAGTATTAAAAGAAGAATTCTTCTAAACCATTTCATAATTACCTATCATTCCTTTCTTGCCTTCGCTTCGCTCAGTAGCGAAAGGCACAAAATTTAATTAAAAATTTG
>CANQDO010000015.1 GCA_947593355.1 uncultured Clostridia bacterium
ATTGGAGCAGGTAACGGGAATCGGACCCGTAACTTAACCTTGGCAAGGTTATGTTTTACCACTAAACTATACCTGCAAATATCGAACATATAAAATATATAAATATTTATTATATATTCTAAACAAGTATTATTATAATAACAAATTTAATCCTAAAAGTCAAGATCTATTGTAAAATTTAAAGATTGGGTACAAAATTTTTAAACAGCTCTAAAATCCGTACCCTAACAATCTAATAAACTCTAACATATAGCTTACTATATCATTTTTTTCTATTTCATACTTGTTTACTATATTTGCAGTTTCTATTATTTCATCTCCACACTTTACAATTAGTGTTCCTATTAATTCATTCTTACTTACAGGTGCCTCATATTCGTAAATTGCATTTATTTGTACAGTTATCTTCTCTTTTTCTCCCAATTTCAATGGAATTACTTTATTTTGAATTTCAGTTAATTCCAATTCCATATTACTAGATTGCATTTTAGCTTTATTTATATATATGCGCTTACTATTTATTTGTTTCCAATTTTCAAATTCTTTTTTTGCAATTTCTTCTATATTCACTCTTTCATAATTTTTAAACGCATATTCTATCAATTTTATGCTATCTGATGTTCTTTGCTTTTTAGTATCTGCCCCTAATACTACAGTTATTATTTGATTTCCATTCCTTGTGCATGATGTTACTAAACATCTTCCCGCTTCCCCCGTAAACCCTGTTTTTACTCCGTTTACGCCACCTAATACTCCTAATAATTCATTTGTATTTGATATATTCCTTGATACACCATTTACATTTATATTTGTGTTTTTAGTATTTACAATTTTACAAAATTTTTCGTTTGAAAGTGCATAATCCGTAAGCTTTGCAAGCTCATATGCCGTTGTATAATGTGATGGATTATCTAAACCATGTGGAGTTACAAAATTTGTATTCTCTAGATGTAAACTTTTGGCCTTTTCATTCATCATACTTGCAAAACCTTCTATACTTCCTCCCACATACTCTGCTAAAGCTACTGCTGTATCGTTTCCGTGACCTTAACATTAACCCATATAATAAATCATTTACCGAAATTTTATCTCCTTCACTAATTTTTAATCTTGAGCCTCCAGTATTAGCTGATTTTTTAGATATTGTTACTATATCATTTAAGTTTGCATTTTCTAAAACAATAATTGCTGTCATTATTTTGGTTGTGGAAGCCATTGCTCTTTTGGTATTTTCATTTTTACCCCACATTACTTTTTTAGTATTCCTATCATATATTATAGCTGACCTAGAATTAAGCACTGGTTCCTTTACTGCACCCGTGTTACTAGATGATACCTCTGCAATAAGGTCTTCTATTACTATATCTTCTATTTCTTCATCTATATCATCTGCATATACTTTAATATTATTTCCTATTATATAAAATACAATAAATGAAATTATTAGTAGTTTTTTACACATTAAAAATCACCTTTTATATTTTATTATAAAAGGTGATTTTTATTACCTATATTTCTAATCTCTTCATTCTGCCATTTTATTATTCTCTGCTTTCTTGTTACCTTTTCAACATTATAATTTTATTATTTAATATATAGTTTTATCTTACATTCTGTTCATTCGCCTCTCCCAAGCATCTCCGTCCATTGTCCTTTGCTCTTCTCCCATTTCGTCTTTTTCTCGGTCTTCTTTCATTCTTTGTTTTATTTCATTATCTACCCTCTTTTTAGCACTTTCTTCTGGAAGAGGCTCTTCTCCGCTTATCTCCTAACATATATTTAACAATTTGTATTGCTTCTTTCTTCTGATATCCTTCGTCCATAAACCTATTTACATTTTGCCTTAATTCATCTATCTGAATTCCATTGTCTGCAAACTCTGTTCCTTCAAATTTATCATATGTATTTGATAATCTAGTTGGGTCTGTAGATTTATGCATTAAATCTGTTCTCTCATTTACTTTTTGAGAATTGTAATCTCTTCCTTTTAACTCTACAGGGTGGCTTGACCATACACCGTCTGTTCCAAGTCTTGCTTCTTCTATTTCTAAAGAACCCATACTTATATTAACAGCAAAGCCTATTTCTCTAACCTTATCTCCTGTAGATTTTATTGAACTACTCATAAATTGATATGGAACTTCTTTAGTTATATTTTGCCCATCTCTATCAGTATTTACTATTTCATTGCTTCCGCTTCCTACATAAGTTTTACTATCATTTATATATTTAGATGGTTGCGCTTTTCCATCTTTATCTAAATATTCTGCTTTTACTATACCGTCTTTATCTCTATAAAAATACATATTTCTTTCAAGCTCTGGATGATTTTTATATAAATTGCTATTTTCCTTTACAAATACTATGCTATGTGTTGGTATCCCCTTTTCCTCTGCTATTTTTTCTTTTAATGTTGTATCTTCTTTTTCATCTATATTTTTTTCTTGTTCTTCCTCTTCTTTCTCTTCATCCTTTGATTTTTCGTCTTCTTTATCTTCTTTTTGCAATCCATGTTCTTGCATATATCTTTCATCTTGTATATGCTCATCAATTTCTTTTTCTGTCATAGTAAAACTTCTATCTTTATTCTTTTCTACCAATTTTTTATAATCCATTCCATTTAATTCTATTAATTCATCATATATTGAAGGGTAATTTTCTTTCATTAATTCCAAATATTGTGGGTCAAAATATACCTTTCCATTTATTACTTTTCCCACACTATTATTTTCGCTATCATATAATTCAATTGATATTGTGCTATTGCCGTCTTTATCTATTTGCTCTTTTTCAACTATAAGCGTATCTAACTCAAATTGATATTTAGAAACATCTGCGGACATTTGCATTTTTTCATAATAGTCTATTTGCAAAATTCTTTCATTTTGACCTAAAGTTTTAGATATTTCAATATCTAATCCTGCAATTAATTCCTTTATTTCATCTTCTTCCATTACTATCACCCTTTCTATACGCTAAATGAAAATACAAAGTCTGTACCTTCTTTTAGTTGCACAACTATTGTTTTTTCTATTGGCTTTGCTGATGAATCATCAATGTTTGTTATTGATACTGTAAATATATAACTATTATTCTGATTATCTACATTTATGTATTCTATTGCATTTTTCTTATAGAAATTATTTTTTACATAGTTTTCAAAATCTTCTTCATTGTTAAAATAGTTTGATTTGAAACTATCTGCTAACTTACTATATAAGTATTTGTAGTCTGCATTATTTAGTGCTTGCCTAATTTTTTCTATATTCATTGCACATCTATTTTCTATCGTTTCATCATTATATTTTTTTACAAATTCATCAAAACCTATAGTATAATAATCCAACATTATTGTATAATCCATAGTACATTTTTCATTAAATATAAAGTATTTTTCATTTCTGTCTAAACATATATATTGATTATAATTATCACCTTCTGATACTGAATATCTTGATATTACACTATTTAATATTTCGTCTTTATTTACATTTATATATTGTTTAAAATCTTCCAATGTTGGAAATTTTACATTCCTATATGCTTCTTCCAATAAGTTATATGCCTCTTCTATGTCAGAATTTATTAACATTTTATAATCTTCTAAATATTTTTGCAATAAATCTGAATCTGATAATCGTATATATTCAAATGAGTTGTTTTCATTTTCTTCAATTCTTTCTGATGAATTAGTTAACCCTATCTCATCTATCGAATTATAGCTATCTAATGGTTCTATTGAGAAAGTTCCTTTTTCTTCATCTATATACACCCTAAAATAAACATTTTCTAATATATTATTATTTTCATCTAAAATTTCACCATATACTGCATACATTTTAATATATTGACCAGTTATCTCATTCATTTTTTTAGCTTTAAAGGCAACATCTTCATTATATATTTTTATTTTATCTTTTATATTTTCCTCATTAATACTATTTTCTCTTATAAAATTTTTATCTAATACATCATATGCATATTCTAGCATATCTTCGCCTCCAACTGCCTCATCTAAATAAAAACTACCATCTCTTTCTAACTCTTTAACATTACAATAACTTAAATAATTATTTATACAATTTTCTATGGTATAAAATATAGTTTTATTATTAACCCTACTTATTTCATCACTCCAATTAACTACACCTTCATCACCTAAAGACTCTTCACCTTGTATAATATTTCTGCTTAAAACCAATATTAATATTAATAAAATAATTATTATAACTATTATAATTCCTATTAAAAATTTAAAAAGATTATTTTTCATAGTTTACCTTACCTTTCATCTTACAATGCCAAATATTCTAAAACTGCATTTGCTATTCCTTGCGCATATTTTTCTATTCCATTATTTTCTACCATTATTTTCATATCACCTGCATTACTCATAAATGCACCTTCTGCTATAGCTCCAGGGAAACCAGTATCTTTAGAATTTTTTACAATAGTCCAGTTTTGATCTGCGTTAACTCCTCCATTTTTCGTTCCTAAAGATTTTGATATTGCACTTGATAAAATCTGCCCGAAATTTTTTGATGTAGTATCTCCTTTAGAAACATATACCCATGTTCCATTTGTTGCACTACTTTTATTACTGTTAAAATGTACAGATATATATAGGCTCGCTCCTGCTTGTACTGCTTTAGGCACTCTGTCTCCATTTGGTTCTGTAGGCGTTTCATCCGTATATCCTATTCTCATAATACTTATTTTACTATTTTGAGACAATATTTCTGCAGCCCTATCTGCTACCTCTTTATTCCATTGATATTCATTATATGTTTTTCCATTATATCTGCCAGAAGTTCCTGAGGTATAATACTTTATTCCATTTGCTTCATACCATCCATTACTATTCGTGTGTGCTCCTGCTGGTTTTTCCCCATGGCCCGCATCTAATACTACCAAATATTGTCCATTAGGATTTATTATTGTACCTCCAGTTACTTTTGACTTGATTCTTATAATTTTTCCATCTCCTACTTTGGTTAAGAAATATGTTTTATTAAGTGGGTCTCCATTTGTTCCATTTACAACAGTTCCACAATCATATGCATACAATTGACCATTTTGTATATATGCTACTATTAACATATGATGAGTACCTTTTCCATATCTGACGAATATATCTCCTGGCTGAAGTATATCTACTGGATTATAACCAGATTGTACTGGTATTTGTTGCCAATCTGGATGAGTTTTAGACCAGTCTGTGTTTTTAAAATTCTCTGTTGTATGTTGGCCTCCCTTAAACTCTTCATATCCACATTCATATAAAACCCATGATACAAAAGAACTACAATCTATTTGAGGTCCTTTACATGGAACACTACTAGAACCATAACTAGTATATATTCCACTTGTACATATCTTTTTAAATAATTCTGCTGCTTTAGCTAAAATCAAACTACTTCCGCCTGTAACCCTTTTATATTTTTCTAGCTTTGCTAAATCTTCTGCATAAGAATAAAAATTGTGACTATTTGGTATTCCTCCCGCATCATTAAATAAAAATACTAATGTTCCATTTTCTATACTCTTTCTATACCATTCATTATTTTGAGAAGCTGCAGGGGTACAAAAATATGTAGCTCCACCTGTTGTGTCTCCATTTTGAATAACGTAATGGACTGCTTCTTTTGTGGTTTCAGATGGTACTGCTGCTTCATACATTCCATTTCTAGTTGGTTCAAATTGATTTTTAGCAAATACAACATCTCTAACTGTACTATTTTGGCATAATACACGATTTAAAATTACACTTACAACATGTTCTTGTTGTTCTTTAGTACCATCTCCTCTTTCAGCTGAAGTAATTTTGTATAATATCTCTAAATCCTCATCTGTAATATTAATACTCGAATAACCTATACCTCCACTTATTAAATCAAAGCTACTGAAATCATTAAAATCAAATAAACTTTCATCTAAACTTGTAACTCCAAAATTTACTCCGCTTAATTTATATAAAATATATTTTAATGTTTGCTCAATAGTTTCATTATTCACATCTTGACTCAAAATTTCAAATAGCATATCTCCACCTGTTATTAAGCCATTATACGCTTCTCCATTTGAATAAGATGTTGATTTAGCAGTTTTTCCAAATTCATCTACTTTTATATATGTTTCTTTATCTATTCCCGGTGAATATTTATTTACTGATGTCCATGAAGAACCTTCTTCTGTTTTTTCTACTTTATTTGTATATACCATTTCTTTTGTGTACAATAAAGTATCTGCTTTAGTTACAATAGGTGTTAAACTATCTGATATACTCATACTTTCTACTGTTACAGTATCACCTGTGGTATTTGTATCTGATGATTCTTCCGTTTTTGTAGTTTTTTCATATGTTTCTGTTCTAGTATTTTGTACTGTAATTATAATCTGAGTATTTTTTACTTGTTCTGCTACAGCTAGTACATAATCTTTGTTACTAGAAGTCATACATAAGTCTATAAAAAACATAAATGGCATTTGATATTGTGCTGTTACAGTTTTATATCCAAATGATTTGGTTGAATATGAAATAGTGTGACTTGTTTCAGTACCATCTTCTTTAGTCCAACTTTCATTTTTAGCTACTACTAATATATTGTTTGCTGTATCTACAGTATAACTATTCAATAACTCTGAACCTGTATCTTCGCCATTGTTAGCATCTTCTAATGCTTTATTAAATTGTGAATATGGCATATAATTTAATTTTCTAGTACCTAAAGTTTCAGTTTCATTTGTAGGATCTGTCATATAAATTTGAATAGCACCTTTTTTACCACCAACTGATATACCATCAACTGTTTGCGTTATTAAATCTGCTTCTAAGAAAGTTTGTAAGTCTTTTTTGCTCAAATCATAATCTTCTATATTTATATCCGAATCTTTTAAATCCTGTATAATCTTATCTAATTGGTCAGTAGATATATTATATGAACCTGTACTATCATCAAATGAAAAAATGCCTGCAATATTATCTACAAATCCAGTGAATGCATCCTTTATTTTACCTGGTATTTCAGCTATAACCCCCCAATAAGCAATAGCAAAAAATAGGATTACTACTACAAGAATTATCGGTATTAACCATGGGCCTAATGCAGCTACCACTGATGTTACTGCATGTACTACTGCTTGTCCTACAGCTTTTGCAGCTTGTTTCACTCCTTTTTTTACTGTTTCTTTAGCCATATCTGTTGCCTTATCTGCTACTTGTCTTCCTACTTGTTGTGCACCACTAGTAGCTTTTTCTTCTGATGAATTTTGTTCTTCTTCTTGGTTTAATTGTTGTTCATCGTCCATAAAATATCACCTCTTTTATAACATTTTATTGCTACTTTTTAATCAATTTCTATATTTATATTAAATAACTCTTGCATTTTATTTAAGCAATACATATTATTAAAATTTATACTTTCTATTTTTCTATTTGGATTATATATTTTTGCATATTTTATTTTTAATTTTTTCTGTTTTCTGCTTTCTACTATTAAATTACTGTCTATTATTTCTTCCACAAAAGCTGAATAATTTAATCCATTTGAATCTGTTATATTCCATGTAGAATTTTTATTTATATCATATGTTTTTATACTATCTATATTTGTATTATTAAAGTTAATTTCATATATTTGGTAATCTATATAATTTTCTCTTGAAACTACTGTAATTGAAAGATTTTGGTTTGTTTTAGTTATATTAATCTCTTCTTTACTAACAAATTTATTTATATTTAACTTATACTCTCCATTTTGTTCTACTATTGTGTAGTAATCTTCTATCGTGCTTCCTGCTAAATATCCTCCATTTGCCAAAATATCATTTGTGTACCTAATTTTATATGTTGTATATTTACCTTCTGTAATCCAATTTTCTGTTTCATATTTTTTATATTCGGTAAAAATTATATTATAGTAATTATTTATAAAATCCTCTTGTGTTGGGAAAAGTATATTTTTGCAATCGTCTGACAATAATTCATATGCTTGCTCAGTATTTTTCTCATTACAATATTTTACAAAACTATTTATTATATTTTCATTTCTTTTAGCAATACCTATGGAAGTCTCACCTTCCCCTATAACAGAACCTTCTGTAGCTTTATCAATAATTTCATTTGCAATTTCATTAAGCCTATTATCATTTTCATTTTTTATTTGTGCATTAAGTGTTTGAATAACAATTAATGTAAATATTACTGCTAAAACAATTCCTATAACTTTTATTCTATTTTGATTAAAATATCTAATAATTCTATTTAACATATTTTACCTTCCTTTTTTGGTCTTATATAAAAAGGTAATTTGCTACCTTTTTATATAAAACCAAAAGGATTTCTCCTTTTGGTTATTTTTTTTCATTAGCAAGGTTCAAAACAACCTTGTATAATCTTTTGTTTTTAGTTAATTTTTATCCTATAGTGTCTCTCATAAAGTTTATAATTCCTTCTGATTGACTATCTGCTTTTTCTTTATCTACTCCAGCAGATTGTAATTGTTTTGACAATGCTTTTTGACGAGATTCTACTGCTTTATTATTAGCAAATCCTGCTTCACCTAAATCTGCTCTAATTTTAGCCATTGTATATGCTTTATTTTGTATTGCTTCTTTTTGCTCAGTTGTTACATTATTTACTCCTCCAGAATTTTGTATCATCTTGTCTTCTAATTTAATAGCATCTTTTATTCTATCCAAATCTTTAATTCCATATCTATTATACTTAGATGCTCTTTCCATAATTTCATCAATTTGTGATTCTGTTTTATCTCTAAAGTTATCCTTAAAGTATTGCCTATTAGCATAACTATTTCTAAATTCTTTTTGCTTCTTATCAAGTTTTTGTTGTGCCAATTCTTCAGGAGTGTAAAATCCTTCTCTAAATGCATTTACTGTTCTATTAGATGATATTCCCTCTACTCTATTAGCTAAATTGCTACCAATAGCACTACCTGCAACTGCACCTCCTAGTGCAAATTTTCCTATGTTATTTAAATCATCTGATACTATACCAGCAGATAAACCTATTGCAGTACCTCCTACCATTGCTCCTGCTTTTACAACTCCTCTTGCTACACCCTTTCCAATTCCTTTTAATCCTCCAGCACTTGTATATCTCTCACTTAAAACATTACCTGCTCCGCTTAACATACGATCTTTTAGTGTTGGTTTTCTTATTGTTCTTGGTGTAGATGGAGTTCTTACTCGTCTTGAAACATCTGATGGTTGAGAAATTGCTGGTTGTTGAGAACTTCCTGGTTGTTCTGCTTCTCTATTTTCTCCTTCTGCATTTTCTAATTCTGGACTATTTGTTCCCACATTTTGTTCAGCCATTCTTATTTGTTCATTATATGACTCATCATTATGTGGATCATATTTTCCATCATACTCATCTGTATAAGGATTATAATATTCACCATTTGAGTTTTGGTCATATCCCTCTGCTGCATATGCTGCAATTACTGGATCTATTCCTTGTTCACTGCCATTTACCATTGCAGAATTATTCTGTGGTAAGTTTCCTCCTAATTCAGCACCATTCTGTGCAAATCCTTCTTGTGAGCTTCCTCCTTGAGGTAAAGCTCCTTGTGTAGATCCCCCTTGTGTAGAATTTCTTCCATTATTTGCACCTTGTGTTTGCGAAGCATTTTGACTTCTACTTGATAATGCAGGTTGACCAATTGCTAAATTGTCTCCAAGGAATGCTGAAACTCCTTTTGGTGCTTCTGAATCTTTTGGAGCTGGCATATTAGCTGTTCTAACTTTATCGCTTCCTCCTGCACCTTGTCCTCTAGGTTTTCCTCCTTTTGCTACTCTATCTAATAATGTCTTAGCAAGCATTCCACCTGCAAATCCTCCAAGGCTTCCACCTGTTGCTGAATTTCTGAAGTTAAACATTTGCTTTAATATCTTTTCTGCTGGTAAAATAAATGCTAGTGCTATTATTGCATACAACATATTTGAAGCTGCAAGTGATAAAGCTGAACTTATAAGTACTGTATATAGCAATAAATGTAATGGTTGCATTAATGCATTATATATATACTCTTTTAGCCAGAAACTAAATGCTTGTGCTTTTGTATCTCCTGCTTTATCTATAGGATATGTAAGTGCTACAAGTGGTGCCATTATTGTTAAGAACACCATATTTATAACCCTCTTTATGTATGTTACCGTAAACATTACTGTATATATTGTTAGGGCAATATATAAAATTAAATATGCCCATTTCATTCCGCCATCTTCATATTCTACTTGAATTCTTGCTGCTCCCATTAATGAAGTTGAAAATGCACTTTCGGCACTATCAATATCTCCCACAGCAACATCTGCATCGTCATAGTCAGAATCAAATACTGCTACATTTATTTCATTTCCACCTGCATTATGACTTCCTATAATATCTGAAATTGAATCTACCATAAGCATTGTAAACGACATAATGTAATGTAAGAAAAATATTAAGCACATTGCAATTAGCCAATCTAGTATATTTTGCTTATATTTAGCTTTTTCGGCATTACTAGATGTTACTATTAATCTAATACCTAAATATATTAAAATAGATAATAAACCTACTATTGCTACATTTCTTAAAGCTATATACCAACTAGAAACTATTCCCCTTAAATGTGCTACTATTGACTTTGAATCTGCTCCTGTTGGGTCTAAATCCTCTGTTGTAAAAAAGTTTACATCTAATGATTTAACATCACCTGAAAATATTAGCCCAGGAGTATATGTTAAATTTGGAATTCCATAACTTCCATTTAAATCACTTTTTAAAATAACTACTGTAGACAAATTTGGATCATACGGGTTTTCATCTATAATGTTTTGCGCCGCAGACTTATTTACGTCTGGATATACTTCTAACCAATTTAACCCACCTACCATAAAATTTGCCATCAAACAGTTTATTGAGTCACATATAGTTGCAAGCAAAGCTACTATTGGAGTTGAAAGTACTCCTGCTGCGTCTGCATTACTATAAGTTGGTACAATAAAATTGAATAATATTAAAACTACAAGTGCTATTATTATCTTTTGTATATTTTTCTTTTTCGAAAAGAACTTCACTTAACATTACCCCCTTTTTATTGTTCTATACTTCTTTGCTTTTGTACTAGTTTATTTAAGTTAGTTTCTACGAATTCAAATTCTTTGCTAGTTGGTTGAATTTGTAAAATAGCAGTATCAGCTCCTACCTTAAGTAATCCTTCCCCTTTAAAGCAAGTTACTAAAAATCCTGCCTCACCTTCACTTAATTTAAACACCTCTTTTAAATAGTTAATTTCTGATTTATCTTGTGCTAAAAATAGTTTTGTATCTGAAGATGTTAAAACTGCTTGAGCCTCTGGTTTTTCATAAAAATCTTGAAATCTTTGAGATATAATAGCAAGTGATACATTTCTTTTTCTAGCACGTCTTGCCATTGTATTTAAGAAATCTACAGCCTCTGGGTATGGAAGTAACATCCATGCCTCGTCAACTAGAACTCTTTTCTTTGATGCCTTTTTCCTATCTTCACTATTTTTCTTAACATATTTTTCCCATATCCATGAAAGTAAAATTTGTTGCGCTAAAGGTCTTGCAAATCTTTCCTCCAATTGAGATATGTCCAAATTTATAAATAATGTTCCATCTAACAAATCGAATGTAGATTGTCCGTCAAAATATGCCATTTGACCATCATATTCTCTTATGTATTGTTTCATAACCTTTAATAAATAACTGTAGTGGAATTGATAATCCACATTGGTATTTTCCTTTGCCTTTTTTTGAATTCTTTTATACCAAGAACCTATTGTAGGCATTAGTTTCTTTTCTCTTCCTAACATTTCGCCTGTTGTTGCGTCTTGTCTTCTTTCATATAAACTCATTGGGTCACTAGTTATTTTAGCTGCTGCATATTCTTCTGCAACTGACTCTGCAATTATTTGCTTTGTAAGTTCGTTTACTTCTGTACTTCTTGTACTACCTCTTGCCATTGTAAGTAAAGCTTGTGTTACGTCTTCAACTTTATTTTCTACATTTAAAACAACTCTATCTTTGCCTGTTATTTCATCTTTTACTATTTCAGACTCTATATCAAATAAATTTATTATTGTTTTTGAATTTGGACTTAATACTACATTTATTCCTCCTAAACTTTCTGCAACTATGCTATACTCACCTTCTGCATCTAGTGCTAAACTTTGTATTCCCATAAGTACTGCTGACCTTGAAATTAAAGTTTTCATTGTAACAGATTTACCTGCACCAGATTTAGCAAATATAACCATATTATAGTTTGTAAGTGAACTATGGAAGTTATCAAATAAAATTGGTACTCCGGTTTGTTTGTTAAATCCAAGTGGTATTCCTGATGGATGTCCAACTTCTGAAGTTGTAAATGGGAAAACTGTTCCCATAGACCTACGGTCAAATGTATGCATTTTCTTTACTCTATCGTCCATTAATGGTAAGTTAGATTTAAATGCATCTTCTTGCATAGCCCATGCACTTTTTATTCCTACTAATGATTTTGACATTTCTGTTGCTAATAATTTTGTAAATCTATCCAAATCCTCTAAACTATATGCAAATAATGTTGAAACTATTGAAGCTTCATATAATTTATTAAATCCTGATGTAATTTCATCTCTTAATTGCTCTGCTTCCATTCTTTTTTGTGATAAGTCGCTTTCTCTGTTAATATTTCCTCTATCTGCTGCCACAATTCTTTCTGTTTCTATTTCATTTATTGTTCTATTTAATTCATTTTGTGACCTAGATTCTGGTATTGGATTTATGTATATTGATGTATTAATATCTCCAAACATATACATATCTCTAAATAATTCAGGGAATGTACACATTCTTGGAAGTGCAGATACGAAAAAGCTTCTTGCATACCTTTTTACACTTGATATTATTTCTAAGTGATCTATATTACTTGCATCTATTCCTGATGGAGCTATTAATTCTTTTATTGTCTTTTTTCTTAAGAAAGTATACTGATTTGGATTTGTGTAGTCTGAATTACGCTGTCTTTGTAGTTCTTCTTTTTCTTGTTTTTGCTTTTTCTTGAACATCTTTTGTACCTCCCTTATTATCTTTTTCATCATCTATCTTTTGAATAGCTTTTTGTGCAACCTCTGGTCCTAATATTGAAGTGTTGTCTTCAATAATCATTTTGGCTAAATTACTTATTAGTTCATCTATACTTTCTTCTTTTTCGTCTATTTGTTTTTGCTTTTCTGATTTTACTTCTGCTACTTTTTGATTTGCCTTTTCCATAGCACTCTTTTCTATTTTGTCATCTAATATCTTCATCTTTTTATCTAACACATCTGGTGCTGTTGAATATAATTCATCAAAACCTGCTCTTATTGCTGTATCTACACCATATGTTTCTGAATCATCACGGTTGTATGCAACATATAGTAAATCTACTAACTCTAATGAAGATAAAACTCTACCATTTACTTCACATACACTTAATGTTCTTATTATAGATTGAGCTCTTGTATATAACTCAGAAAATGCTAAATTTTTTATTTCTTCTTTGTCAAAGTTATTTGGACCTAAATCTGATGGATAATATGGAATTACGATATAGTACTTTTTATTTAATACATTTTTGTTTAAACTCATTCTTTCTGTACTATACACAATATCTTTTCCATATTCGCATAAGTTTCTCTGTTTTGTTAATTCGAAATATGCTTTATTTAATTGCTCTTCCGTGTACCTGCCTGAATTTTGCATCTGCTCATATCTTAATTTTTGCTTTTCGAAATTATTTTCTATTTCTTTTACTTTATTTTTATAAGCTTGAATACTATTTTCCAAATTTATTGTTCTTGTTTGAGTATATATTTGTACTGGATGAGTTAAAGTATTCAAGAATTGTACAAAGCCCTCTTCTACTGCGACCTTTTCTGCTGATGACATCAAATCGTAATTTATTCCTTGGCATTCAACAATCATTAAATATTTGTCTCCATTATTTTGAACAATCATGTTATCTTCTATTTTATCAAATTCCATAAAGTTGAAAATTGAATCTGTTGAGTATTCCTTTAAAGTTATTTTTCCTTTTCCATCATCATGATCAATATCTTGTATCTGCTCTTCCTTTTGAGCATTTTTCTTCATCTTAGACATTAGGTATATCATTGCAACTATAACAAGTAATGTAATCATTACCCCCAATATTAGAACTAAAATTGTAACTAATGAATTAATATCATTTGTCATTTGTTTCATCTCCTTTGTATATGTAGATTTTATTGCTCTTTTGCTTAAATTTAATTGCCCTTAATATTACATCATCTATTTTTTCTCCACCGGTTTTTCTCGTAATTTCTAAACCTTGTATATCTGGCATTTTAAATGTTCCTATTGCAAAACCTATTAATGCTAATACTGCCATAATTATATAACCTATAAAACTTAAATTAAACAAAGAAAATATTAATTGAATAAGGTATCCTATTGCTCCTCCTACTATGGCATATAAAAAACTTTTAAGTGTAAATATGAATAATATTCTTCCCTCTCCTTTTACATTTCTTGGTAAATAATATGTTCCCATATATTCCTCCTTTGTACCCAATTATACTTATAAATATATTATACCAGATATTTCTATAAAATGTAACAAAAAATCAAAAAAAAGTGCATAAAATGCACTTTTTAATGTTTTTGTAATATTCTTGTAATTTATATGTAATATGTTTTATTGTGGGTTTTTGAAATTACCTGCTAAACTTACAATTATATTTACTAATGTTGGTGCTGCAAATATAATAAATGCACCTATTAAATATGGTATCATTGACTTTTTGTATTCTGCTTTTTCTGAAGCACTACCCATCATATATTTAATACCTAATACTAATAAAATTACAACTGCTACTACAACTGCTACTATATTTACTATACCTATAATTGTTTGTGCCACGGTTGTTATTCCTCCTGCGTTTTCTACAGAATTATCGCCATTTAGTATGCCTTCTAATACCGTATTAACAGTTGTTGCATTAGCTGTTGTGCTTACTAACATTACTAACATTACTGCTATTAACATTATTGAAAGTATTTTAATAGTTTTTTTCATTATTTTATCCTCCCTTTATTATTTTTTATAATTAATTTCTCATGTTATGAGAATATTAATAACTTTGTTATAAAATTTACTCTAAATTTGATAATAGAGTTACTACGATTCTCCAAATTATGTAGCCACCAAATACTAATATACACCCTGCTACAAAAGGAATTGCAACTTGCTTTACTTGTGCCTTTTCTGATACAGAACCTGTCATGAATTTTATTCCTAATGCTACTGATACTATTCCTGCTGCTACTACCCCTACTATTAATAAAGTATTTGCTAATGTATTTGATGCCTCTTGAGTTGCGCTTTGATTGATTGGAGAACCTACTGCTGAGTTTAAAAATTTATCAGCTCCCGCGACTGCACCATGTGTAGTACTTGAAGTTTCACCAGATGTATCATCTGGAGTTCCTCCTCCTATTTGCCCTTCCAAATCATCTTGTACACTATGTACGTCAGCTTTTGCTAAATTGGGTAACATTATAATTAATAAAACTGCAATTAAAGTAAATATAATTTTTAAAGTTTTATTCTTCATACAAATGCCCCCTTTTTAGTATTCTTATAATATTATACTATAAAAAAAACCTTTTTTCAACATTTATTTCATTTTTTTGTTATAAATGTTTAATTTTTCAATATTTTTTATTTTACTATACATAATTTTTATTCAATATTTCCAACTAAATTATATATTATACCAACAAGTTGTGGACCTACAATTAATACTAGGGCGCCAATTAAAAATGGTATCATTGATTTTTTATATTCTGCCTTTTCTGATGCTCCTCCTGACATATATTTTAAGCCTAATGCCATTAGCATAATTACGGCTACTGCTACTCCTACAATTTTTAATACACTTATTATTATTTGTCCTATTTCTTTTAATCTTTGAGCATCTTCTGATGATTCACTTGGTTTGTATGCTTCTGGATTATCTATTGGATTTTCCATTGTTCCATCATATTCTGTTTTGTTGTCTCCCATAACTACTGTTCCTGAAATTGTTTTGTCTTTTTCCGCTTTCTCTGCATCTCTTTGAGCATCAGTTTCTGCTTGAGTTCCATTTTCAGTTGACATTTGACTTTGTGTTAAACTTTCTATTCCATTTTTAACTGCTTCTAGTTGGGCAAGCAATACTTCCTTATTATGACTAAAATTAGGGAATCCATTATCTGCGCAATTTTTTACTTTTTCTATATTTTTTTCTGCTTGGTCTAACAAATCTTCCTTACGTTCTGCTGTAATACCTATATGATTATCTTTTACTGCATTTTGTATACCATCAATAGTTACTTCTTCATATTGTAAATTTATCGTTGTAAATCCCGCTTTTTCTGCTGCCCATATTCTAGCTGTATATAATGCTACCGGTTCTCTTTCTGGATTTTCAATTTCTGGTTCTTGCTCATCATCTTTGTGCGTACTACTAATGACATTATATTCTTGTATTACTGCTAAACATGCATTAAAAAGTCCTACGTATAACTTTCCTTCATCAGTATCTTTTATTGAGTTCCACTCTTCTGCAAACTTTTCATCATCCATAAGTTGACTTATTTTTGATTGAAGTCTATATATCTCGTCTATATGTTCTTTATAATAGTTATAACTATTTATTTCATAATATTCATCTTGTGCTATAGGTAAGTCTATTTCTTTTACAATGTCATCAATTGTATAAACTTTATCTTCCCCAAATAAATGTTTTTCCACTCCACCATACTTTATCATTTTTTGCTCATAAGTAGGTTTAGGCGCTCCCTTAAAATATCCAAAGAAATATAATACTACTTCATCTTCTTCCATTATTGACTCTCTTAAAGATAAATTTGCTGCATATAGCAAATTAGTATGCATTAAAATTGTAATTACTATAATAAAAATAGTTATTAATATACTGAATCTCTTTTTCATAATACAATCCCTTTCCTTTCACTTCTTAGCAAAGTACTGTAGTCTACTATGTTAATATCAAAAACATTGAAAATAATTTTAACCCTATTCTTTTCATTCTTTATTTCCCCCTTTTTATATTTACTTAACATACTTTTTACATTTAATCTTATAAACTACCAAAAAGTTCTATCTCTATTCAATTATAGCATATATATTGCCTTGCTTCAACATTTTTTGCACCAAAAAATAATATACCTTATCTAGGTATATTATTTTTTAATCTATATCATTATCATCTTGTGTACTTTATTGGAAGGCTTTTTCTTCGTTACTTTCTCCATTTTATAATACTTTGCAATTAGTTCATCTAGTTCTATACTAAGCTTATATGTTATTGTGTAATCCTCCCCATTGATTATACTTTGGTTTAATTTCTCCCTTAATTCACAAATTTCATCATTTAACATATAATCACTCTCCTTTTTCGTGCAATTGCATTGTGTTTTTATTTAAGATACCATATTTTTACATTTTAGTCAACAAAAAAACACCATTTTTCAGGTGTTTTTTGATTTTTCGTATTACATTTTTTTACATTTTTTTCATTTTTTCGACATTATTTCTTACTTTGGGTTTACTATAGACATTATCTCGTTTTTTTCATCAAAAACTTCTGTTAATATTTGTTTTGTGTATTCTGGCGTTACCGTATCATATTGCTCTATATAGTCAAATGCATTTAATCCTTTAAAGTAATCTGCCAAAAACATTCTAGCAACATCTGCTATATTATTGTATTCGCACACATAATCTCCATATACTTTTTTCTTAATTCTGTTAAAATAATTTTCATCAAAATTTTCCTTATATTCTTTTATAGTTTTATTAAATTCATCTTGAAATTTTTGTGGTTCATTTGATTGTCCTGATATTAATACATGTGCATATAAATCTGTAAATTCATAATCTAAATCTGGTTGAGACAAAAGAACTCCTTCATCATACATTTTTTTATATAATTTTGAACTTTTACCACATAACATATTTAATAATATTTCTATTGCAATATGTTTCTTTATTGCTTCTTCTGAAGATTGGGCTTTATTTATATCTTTAAATCCAATCATAAATAAAGGCTTACTTACTTCCATTTCAGTTTCTTTGTGCTTTTTATTTATTTCTACTTCTCTTTCTGGATAAAATCTCTTTATTTCACCATGAACTTCTTTTGGTATTAATCTACTTTTTATTTCCTCTAATATTTCTTCAGGTTTAAAATCTCCACTTACTACTAAAACCATATTTGCTGGATTATAAAATGTATTATAACATTTATATAATAATTCTTTGTTTATGCCACTTATAGATTCTACTGAGCCTGCCACATCTATCTTTATTGGATTTTCCTTATATAGGCAATCTAATGCATTCATATATAATTGCCAACCAGGGTCATCATCATACATTTTAATTTCTTGACCTATTATTCCCTTTTCTTTTTCTACATTTTCATCTGTATAATATGGGTTTTGCACATAATCCATAAGCTCATCTAATGCTTCATAAAAATTATCTGTACTTTCAAATAAATATGCTGTATGATCATTTGTTGTATACGCATTTGCATCAACACCTAATGCCATTAATGTATCTAAACTATTAATTCCACTTTTTTGTTCAAACATTTTATGTTCCAAGAAATGAGCTATTCCATCAGGTACAACTACTTCTTCGTTTGTATTTGGTTCTATAAATTTGTTATCTATTGAACCAAAATGTGTACCCCATATTACATATTTCTTTTTAGTTCCTTGCTTTGGAACAATTATTATAGTTAGACCACTTTCTAACTTTTCTATATAGGCCTTTTCTTTTATCTTTGAACTTTCTATTATTTTCATATTAATTTTATTCCTTTCCTCGTTCACAAATCAAATTTGAAAAATTGCAATTTTTGTTTAGCGTTTGCCTTAATTTATTAGTCTTTTAAAAAGTATATTGTATTGATTTGAATAGTCTTTGCAAGTTCTAATATCTGTTCTTTGTTTACTTGTTGTATTTTTTCTTTATATTCATTTATTGATATATTTGTTTTACCTAATTCTTGCCCTAAATAATATGTTATTTCTGTATCTTGCTCTTCATCTATTGAATCTATTGATGATATTAATAACTTCTTTGCATTTTCTATATCTTCATCATTAAAATTGCCATTTTTCATATCTTCTAATTGCTGTTTTATTATTTCTATTGCTTTATCATAATTTGATATTTCTATGCCTGCTCTTATTATTATGTTTTTCTTTCTTTTTATATAACTTGAGCTACAAGTGTACGCCAAACTTGCCTTTTCTCTTACATTTTGGAATAATTTTGAATTTGACCCCCCGCCAAGTATTGTGTTATATACACTGCCTACATAATAAACGTCCTCTTGCTCTGATAAAATATCTAAACCTATAACAATTTTTCCTTGTGCTATTTGCATACTTTCTTCAATATATTTTGGCTCTTCTATTTTTTCCTTTGTAACATCACTTTCTATATTTTCTGGCGTTCTATCATTTAATTTTTTTATTTGCTCATTGTTTTGAATTATGTCTATAACATTGTTTAATGATGCTCCCGATATAAAAATATCTATTTTACAATTTTTTATTAAGTCTATATAATGATTATATAAATCTTGTGAAGAAATTTTTTCTATATCTTCTATATAGCCATATTTATATAGTCCATATGGCTTATTTTTATACATTTCTTCAATACATCTTTCTAATGCATATGAAGCTTTATTATCTATTTTAGATTCTATAATTTGCTTTAAATTTTGCTTTTCTCCTTGTACATATTCCTCTTTAAATTTACCATTTTCTACTAATGGATTAAAGATTATATCAAATAGTATATCTATAGATTCCTTTAGTAAATTTTCTTTTTCTGGCAAAAATTCATCATTTATTGCCTCTAGATAAAATTTCAAAGTATGGCTATCTCCTGTTTTTTCTATACCACAATCAAAATTTGCACCATACATTTCTTCTAACTTCTCACTTATCTGTTGTTGAGAAGGCATATCGTTGGTACCCCTCCTTAATACTGCTGTTATTAGTGCATTTTTTGTTATTGTTTCTCTTTTTAGTGGTACACTTAAAAAAACTGCAAATAAATTCGTTTTGAATTTATTTGTATCTATTTGATGTACTTTTATTCCTTGCTTTATCTCTTTTGCATTATCCATTTATAATTCATCCTTCCTTTATTATTCATATATGTTTATTTTAGTAATTTTAGCTATTTTTGTTAAATTATTTTTTCTTATATTATTTTCAAATAACAGTTTTTTATACTTACAATTACAACATATGCTTGCTTTCAATTACATTTTCCATATTTTACTATTATTTGTTTAAAAAAACAAGATATTTTTTACACTTCCTTGCATATATATTTAGAAACCTTATAAGACATTTTTATGGAGGTAAGTTTGAGAAAGCTTAAAATTTTTATATTTAACGGTGTTTTACTTACTATAACATCTCTTGTTATGCAAACAATAGGTGTTTCTTTTAATGTATACATTTCTAATAAAATTGGAAGTACAGCTATCGGTGTATATCAACTTATAATGTCTATATACATGTTTACTATTACTCTTGCTTCTTCTGGAATGAATTTAGCTATTACAAAAATTGTAGCAGAAGAAGCTCATTGTGCTAAAACTATTAAAAAAATCGTTAAAAAAGGTCTAACTTTTAGCTTTATTTTTGGTTTTGCCACATGCTGTTTTCTATATATTTTTTCTACCTACATAGCTCAAAATTTCTTGCATGCACAAATTTCAGATGCTCCCCTTAAAATTTTAGCTTTTAGCTTGCCCTTTCTTTCTATGTCTTCTTGCATTAATGGTTATTTTTCTGCTTTACGAAATGTTAAAAAGTCCGCTTTTGCGCAAGTTTTTGAGCAAGTTTTAAAAATTCTAATTATTACTTTTTTAATTAATTGCTTTTTGCCAAATGGTTTAGAGTTTGCTTGTATTTCTCTTGTATTAGGTACTACTATTTCTGAAATATGCTCTTTTATTTTACTTTTAATTTTTTATATTGTCGATACCAAAAAGATTTCTACTGATTTGCTACATAATGCTACTGCTTCTTCACAGCAACTAGGGAAAAAAATTTTAAAAGTTTCTACACCTATTGCACTTACATCATATATTCGCTCTGGTCTTTCTACTTTTAAGCAATTAATTGTTCCTATACAACTAGAAAAATCTGGAGTTTCATGCGATTATGCTCTTTCTAGGTATGGTATGATAAGTGGAATGGTTATGCCTTTAATTATGTTTCCATGTAGTCTTATGGGCTCTTTTAGCATGCTACTTATTCCTGAATTTTCATATTTACACGTTGAAAATGACTATAAAAAAATTAATTTTATTTTAAATAAAATTTTTAAAATTTGTTTTATATTTTCATTTTTAATTATGGGAATTTTTTGGTGTTTTTCTGAAGAGTTAAGCACTTTAATTTATAGCGAAACTGAAATAATTGAATATGTAAAGTTACTATCTCCGCTTATTGTTTTTATGTATGTAGATAATATTGTTGATAGCATTTTAAAAGGTCTTGACAAGCAAGTTTCGGTTATGCTTATAAATATTTTAGATTTATTTGTAAGTATTAGTTTTATTGCAATTTTATTACCTATTTGGGGCGTTATGGGTTACATTATTGTTTTGTATATTAGTGAAATTTTAAATGCATTTTGTAGTTTATTTAAATTACTAAAAGTAACACATTTTAAATTCGATTTTAAAAATTGGATTTTAAAACCTTTTATTTGTGTTACTTTTTTAAACATTGTTTTTAAATTTCTTTGCCCTAACATAATTTCTTCTACAGATGAAATTATTTTTGCTATTGCTATTTTTGCAGGCTTTTATTTCGTATTGCTTACATTAAGCTCTGCAATTATAAAAGAAGATGTAAAATATTTTAGATGTTAACCTTTTTATATATTATTTCGTTTCTCATATCTATTGATAATGGATGTATTGCTTTTCCCTGTTTAATTGATTTAATTATGTTAAAATTTACTATTTGTATTATTGCTTTATCTAAATCTTCACTAGCAAGTTCACGCAATTTTTCTACTCCTTTATATGTCCTGCCATCCTCTATTTTATCTGCTACATAAATTATCTTTTCTAACATACTCATGCCTGCTCTTCCTGTTGTATGGTAGTGTACTGCATTTTGCATGTCTTCTGTAAAGTTAAATTTTTCTTTGCACATATGTGCCCCTATTTTTGCATGCAAAACTGCTATTACTTTTATATCATCTTCCTCTAATTCTATATGATTGTTGCTTGCATATTCTTTATATTCATCAAAAGACATTTCTTTTGCCATATCATGTAATAAACCTACTATTTTAGCTTTTTCTATATCTACATTATAAATTTTAGCTAATTCCCCTGCTTTTTTCATTACTCCTACACTGTGCTTATATCTTTTTTCTGACAAAACTTCTTTTAAATATTCCATCATTTCTACTATATTTTGCATTTTTTCCTCCATTTATATGTTTTTCTACATTCTACCATGTTATTCAATTTTTGGCAATTACAAAATATTAATATATTATTTATTTAGTAACTCCCAGCTACATAACAGATTGTAAAACAAATTTTACATACATAAAATTTGTTAACAATCTATAATTTGCTGGTTCCCACAAAATGTTACTAAATAAATAATATATTAATATTTTGTTAAGTATACTTTTTTGCTATATAGTGCACACTATTCTAAATTTTATCTTGTTTTTTGTATGTTTTTATTATATAATGTTTCAAAGAAAAGTGAGGTGTATTATGGAAAAAGTTGCAATAATTTCAGATATTCATGGAAATCTTACAGCTTTAAATGCTGTACTTAAAGATATAGAGCAAAGAGAAATCTCTAAAATTTATTGTTTAGGTGATATTATCGTAAAATGCCCTGAACCTGCAGAAGTTGTAGATATTTTAAAAGATAAATGTGAAGTAATTTTAAAGGGGAATTGTGATGAAGTTGTTGCAAAACCTGGAGTAGAAGCTGGCAGATTTTGGAGTAGAGACAAAATAGGTGAAGAAAGAGCTAATTTTATAAATAATTTACCTATATCTACTGAATTCTATATGAGTGGGCATTTAGTTAGGCTTTTTCATGCTTCACCTTTTAGTTTAGAACATATTTTTAACCCTATGTACCCTAATATAGATACTGCATATCATAATAAATTAATTACTAACCCTGAAGATATGTTTCTAAATACTGCTTTTTTAGGCAAAACTGACAAAGATCCTGTTCCAGACATTGTGGGATATGGCCATTTGCATACACCTAATATTGTTAGGTTTAAAAATAAAACTATTTTTAATACTGGAAGTGTTGGCATTCCAACGGAAATGTCTAACACCAATGTTGATGATTTAACAAATAAATTTTCAACTCTTTCTTCTTATATGATTTTAGAAGGTAACCTAAACTCCCGCGATATTGCTTCTATTTCTTTTACTTTAGTTAGGCTTCCTTATAATGTTGAAGAAGAAATTAAACACTTGGAAAACTGTGATATGCCTAATAAAGATATTATTATTAAAACATTAAAAACTGCCGTACACTAGGCTTTTACAGAACTATTACTCTATAATTTTGAAATTTAATTAAATTATAGTTAACTAACTTATACATTTTTCATAATATATAATAAATTATTAAATATTGGAGTCGAGATTTATGGATAACTATACTAAAGCTAAAGATCTGCTCGCAAACTATAAACAGGAGCATTTATTTAGATTTTATGATGAACTTAATAACGAAGAAAAAGAATTTTTAATTAATCAAATTTGTACACTTGATTTTGAGCAAATATTTCATTTATATGAAGCTTCTAAAATAGATGAAGCTATTCCTTCAAATTTAATAGAGCCACTTCCCTATTTAGAAAAAGCAAAACTTTCAAAAAATGATACTTCTTTTTTAGAAAATATTGGCAAAAATATTATTAGAGGTGGCAAATACGCTGTTGTTACTATGGCAGGTGGTCAGGGTTCTAGGCTAGGATTTAAAGGACCAAAAGGAACTTTTAAATTAGACATTCCACCAAAAAAATCTCTTTTTGAAATTACATGTGATTATCTAAAAAAAGCAAATGAACAATATAATATAACTATTAATTGGTACATAATGACTAGCATATATAACGATAAGCAAACCAAAACTTTTTTCGAAAATGAAAATTATTTTAATTACCCCAAAGAAAATATTACTTTCTTTACACAATCTGAACTCCCTGTAATTGATATTTCTGGAAATCTTATTTTAGAAGAAACTTATAAAATAAAAGAGGGCTCTAATGGGAACGGTGATGTTTTTAGAGCAATGGATCGAAATAATATTATAGATGACCTTAAAAAGAAAGGCATTAGTTGGGTATTCTTTAGTGGAGTTGACAATGTTATTTTAGAAATTGTGGATCCGCTTCTTCTTGGTATTACTATAAGCCAAAACTGTAAAGTTGGCTCTAAAACTCTTTTCAAGCAATTTGCACATTCTAAAGACTGGGTGTTTGCTAAAAAAGATGGTAAACCTGCTATTATAGATAGTTGTAACCTTAGTGAAGATATGATAAATGCAAAAGATGACAATGGGAATTATTTATATAGAGATATTAATATGCTTGCACACTTATTTAATATTTCAGCTATTGAACTTTTAGCTAAAAAAAGTTTGCCATATCATAGGGCATTTAAGAAAAATACTTTTGTTAATGAAGAAGGTATGAAGCAAGTTCCAGACTCTCCAAATAGTTTTAAATTCGAAAATTTTATATTTGATGCTTTTGAATTTTTTGATAATATTTCTTTACTTAGAGTTAAAGAAGAAGATGAATTTGCTCCTATTAAAGATTTCAACGGAATTCATAATCCTGAAATTGCACTAAATATGTATAAAAATAAATTTAGAAAATGAGAAATAAATAATTTTGTAAAAAAGGAAATTTCACATATGAAATTTCCTTTTTAATTCTTCTTTTATTGCATCTTTACATAGTATTAAGCATAATACAAAATTTACTATTGATATTCCAACTGATATTATTCCTAAAGTTTTATCTTCTACTAATCTTTCTGAAATTAAAATAACTGGTGTAAGGCTTATAATGCAAAGTATTAGCTGAAATATAGCATATCTTATATATTTTTTTCTGCTTATTATTGTAAGTATAAGCATTATTATATTTGCGGTCATTATTATTATTGGTATTGCTATATTTAAAGACCATTTTTCAAAGCCTAAAATATAATCTATATATACTAAAAGTGTTGATATTGCTACTGTTTGCAGAAGTACATGTGCTGCTATATTTACATTTTTATTTATAGCATATAATACTGTTACCCAAATGTATATTATACAAGCTATGCTTAAGGCTGCCCAATGCGAATTCGGGCTTGTTAATTTATTTATTATATATAGCAAAATTGATACAGCTACTGAAGTTGCAATTAATATTTTTACTACTTTTCGACTACTTTTCACATTAATCATTTTAGGATATAACATTTAAAACACCATTACTTTCTATTTTATTTAATATCACACTTTTACTCAATACTATCTACAACGCCATTACTCTCTATGTATACATCTATTCCTTGCTGTTTTATGAACTCATAAAATTTCTTTTCTATTCTGTTATCATCTATTATTGATGTAAACGTAAAAGTAAGTTTGTCTTCATAACTGCATGCCGAACATTTTATTTTCTCAACCGGCTCTGGAGCTAGTAAAAAGAAAAAGTTATCAATATATTTTCTATATTTACCTATAATACCTATTCTTCCAACGTTTGAAAAAGTAGTTGTTGTATATTTTCTTATTTCTATATACCCTAACCTAACCACTATTTTCTTTATTAAAAGTGGTATTCCTCTTATAAATGGATTATTTCCTAACTTTACATTTGCTGACATAGTTCTTATAATTTCTTCTTGTGATAATTTTTTTTCAAAATCTTTTTTTACAAATTCTAATATTTTTTCAAATGTATTTAAGTTATCTTTTTCAAGTTCTGCCTCTACAGTTAAATAAGAAAAAAAGTTTGAAAGTGTAATTGAATTAAAATATTTTTTCAAATTTACTGGTATACATACTTTTACTGGCTTTTTTCCTTTATTTTGTTTATAATTTTCTTCATATATGCAATATATATATACGGCCGTTAAATACTGCGTTACTGTAGCGCCTTTACTTTTACATATTTCTCTTAACTTTTCTACATCCATTATTTCATGGACCGCTGATATTGCACCTAATGGTATTTTTTTACCTTTCAAAATATATGCTTTCTTGCTTGAAGCATTGGATTTTGCTTCCTTGTTATAGTTTTTCATATAACTATCTTCTGTATTATATTCTATTTTTCTTGATATTCTTAATTCTTCTTCAAATTCATTTTTATGCTTTAACTCAATATATTGATAAATTATCTCTTTAAAAAATGTTGCTCCACTATTGCCATCTGTTAATGAATGAAATATATCTATATTAATTTTTTTATCAAAGTATGTTACTTTAAATAAATAATTGTTATTAGTTAATGGATCTATATATTTGCAAGGATAATTTTGCTCCTTTTCTATTATAGGAGGTTTTGGATTATGCTCTAAATAGTACCAAAACATACCTGTTTTCATTCTTACTTTAAACGATATGTACACATTTAAAGCATTTTCAACTGCTTTTTGCAAAATTTCTGGTTCTATATTTTCTTTTAGTACTGCTGATATTCTAAAGACTGTGCTATATTTTTTCCCCGTAGATACTGGAAATATTTTAGCAGAATTATCTAACCTACGCCAATATAAATTTTCCTTTTTCTCTTCGTTTTTTTGTTTCTTTGTGTTATCCTTTTTATTTTCATTTTCCTGCATTTACACTTTTCCTTTCTACCACTTCATTTATTAAGTCTTCATATGCTTTTCCATTATCCAAATTATCTTTATCTAATATCCAAATATGTGGCATTTTATCGTATTCTCTTATATCTAACTGAATTAAATTTTCACTATTATTACCTTCACTACTATTCTCATCATTATTATTTTCTTTAATTCCACTAGTTTTGTCAGCATTTTCTATTAATTCTTCATTTAGCTTTTGAACTCTCTCTTCTAAAACATGCACATCTGGGTTTAATATATCATATGTACCTGTATATATAATTATTTTTCCTAAATTTTTCAATGGTCCATCTACTGGATTTGCTAAATATGAATTTTCATTATTACCCATATATGCCATTCCTGCTATTTGCAAAGCTTCTTTATTTAGTTGTTTATCGTTTTCTTCTACCTCTAAAATTTTAGGATTTTCTAACCTTACATCAAGCCATGGTGATATTAAAACTGTTTTACTAGGCTGTACAATTTTCTCCTCTCCTATTTTTTCACATAATGCTAGTGCCATTCCACCACCTGCTGAATCTCCCATTAATATTAAATTTTTGCTATCTACTTTTTCTAAAATTTCTTTATACAACGGTTCTATCATACTAAATACATCTTCGTAATCATATTTGGGAGTTAATGGATAATCTGGTACTATAATTGTAGCATTTGTATCTATTGCCAAATCCTGCAAAAATTTCCAATGCTTATTTGAAACGGCTGCCATATATGATCCACCATGAAAATATAATATATATCTTGAAGAATTGCTAGCATTTTTTGAAGTTATGATAAATACTTTTCTCCCTTTATACCTTTCTTCTTTTACATTGCACATTTGCTTTATTTCCTCTGTTGGTATAGATTCTATATCTGTTACAAATAAGTATATTATTGATGCTATTAATGACAATATTAATATTGAAAAAATAACTATAATTATTCTAACTTTAGATTTCAATTTCATCTCTCCTCTTAGCTAAACTATAGGGGACGGGGTTAAATAGTTTAGTAAATAAATATTCATTTTTCAATTTGGGGATTATTTTTTTATATACTAAACTATTTAACCCCGTCCCCTATAGTTTAGCTATTTTAGTTGCTTCCTTATTTGCTTATAATTTGGCATATAACTTTCCACCATTTTCCAAAATTCTTTTGAGTGATTCATATACTTTAAATGCGTAAGCTCATGCAATACAACATATTCTATTGTTTGTCTATCAAATTTTGCTAAATTTGAACTGATTGTTATATTTTTATTTGAAGAACAACTTCCCCATGCAGTATTTATTTTTCGTATTCTCCATTTTTCTGGATTAAGTCCAGTGAGTATTCCATATTTTTGCATTGCTAGTTTTGTTTCTTCAAATACAACTTTTTTATATATAGCATCCTTTATTCTAGTTTTTAATTGTGTACTTATTTCTTCATTCTCAAACTGAGTTGGTAATGATATTTCCACTTCATCTGTAACATTAATATCTATTTTATTTATCTGTTTATATTGAATCTTTACATTATATTCATTACCTAATATCTCCATTTTTTCTAAATTTCCTGCTTGTTTCTCTTTTTCATATTCTGCCAATTTTTTATTTATCCATGCTGATTTTTTATATATCACTTCTTCTATATATTCTTTTGATACTCTTGGTGAACATCTTACCATTACTTGTCCATCTTTTACTCTTATGTATATATTCTTTATTTTTGCTTCTTCTATTTTATATGGTATTGTTATATTTTCTCTTTTTTTATCCATTATTTTATTTAACATCCTAACATTATTTTAAATTTTTCTTACATATTATCATATTTATTCTATTTATTCAATTATTATATAATTTATTTATTATACAAAAATAACCTTATAAAGCATTTTAACATTTTTATTAAAATACTTTATAAGGTTATTTTATTATCTATACTGTTATTTATGTGATGTTTAATTTTTACGCTATTTTATTCATTCACTGCTATTTGTTTTTGCATTTGTTCTAGTTCCTCTTCTTTTAATTTTGTTACATCTACTATAGTTTTTATTGGTATACATTTTTTTAGCATTTCTTGCGCTACGTAATTAATTCCCTCAATTCTTCCTTCTTTCTTCGCTATTTGCTTAACTCCTCTTATTGCTCTTTCTCCTATTGTCATAGTTTCATCACTCTCCTTTTTATTTATATCTTCTATTATCTGTTTTATTTGCTCTTCTGTCAGTATTTCAGCAAATTCATTTCTTATTAACTTTTCCATTATTTCTTTATCGCCTTTTCTCTTTTGTTTCTGTGCTATTTTTAATACAGTTTTGTATATTTCTTTATCTTTTAATTTCTCTACTCCTAATATATTCTCTAATAAACTTGTTGACTTTAATAGTTCTTCTGCATTTAACTCATTTATATCTATTACATAATAACTGTGCCTTAATCCTACCACTTTCGCTCCTTCATATTCTTTTAAGGCATTCCATTTTCCTTTTCCTGTATATAACACTATTGGTATTACTATAGATAACTTCGTTTTTCCATCTTTATTATCTTTTGTATCTGTTATTATTCTTTCACAATATTCTTTTGTTCTGCATAACATTTTATTATTTACTGTTGATTGATGTTCTATTAATATATAGACATTTGTATTTTTTATTCTATATACTATATCTGCCTCTCTATATTCATAATTTTCTGTTACAAATTTTGTATTGCACTTTTCTATTTCTACATTTGATAGTTTTTCTCCTATCGGAATAATTTTTTGAAGTATTTCTAATACTTCTCCTTTGTTGCTTAATAAAAGCCTATAAGTTTTGTCGTGTACATTTTGTACCATTTTTCCATTCTCCTTTCATTGTAGTTTATTTCCTTGTTTTTATCAAGTTTGATTTATTAGTTTATTATATTATAAGCATTTATCACCTCTTTTTTTCTCCACTTTTCTCCATTTTTTGGATTTTTTTAGACTTATAAATTTCTTGAAGTTCTGATTTTAATTCTTAACTCGTTTTAAAATTATCTTTGACTCTTAAAAAATATTGATTTAAAATTTAACATTTAATTTCTTAATATTTAATCGTTTAAAATCTGGTACTCTCAAATCATCTTTATTGATTTTGTATTAAAAGTTATACCATGTTTTTATACTTATGTCAACAAGAACTTTCCGTCAATTTTCGCTATTTTTCGGCAAGTTGCATTTACATTACAAAATTGCATTTAACTTTTCACTTGACGATCATTTTTCGGCATATTTTTTTACACTACATAATTTTTTGCACCACATAAAAGAACAGACATTGGTACTCGTCTTTTTCAAGTATCAACGTCTGTCCCTAAATTCCGGAATTTTAGAACCGTCCCTAAACTTCCTCTACTTCTTCTACTTCTTGTGTGCTTATTTGTGTGTTTTTGTATTTTGCAAGACCTGTTCCAGCTGGTATTAATTTACCAATTATAACGTTTTCTTTTAAGCCTATTAGTTCGTCTACTTTGCCTTTTATTGCAGCTTCAGTAAGAACTCTTGTTGTTTCTTGGAATGATGCTGCTGATAAGAAGCTGTCTGTTGCAAGTGAGGCTTTTGTTATTCCTAAAAGTACTCTCTTACCTGTTGCTGGACGTTTGCCTTCTGCTTTGGCTTTTTCGTTTATGTCTTCAAATTCATACATGTCTACTAATGATCCGGCAAACATTGGTGTTTCACCATTGTCTTCTACTCTTACTTTCTTAAGCATTTGTCTGCCTATTACTTCTATGTGCTTATCGTTGATGTCAACACCTTGGTTTCTATATACTTTTTGTACTTCTTGTACTAGGTAATTGTAAACTCCATCTGTTCCTTTTATTAATAGTAATTCGTTTGGATTTATTGAACCTTCTGTGATTGGGTCTCCAGCTTTTAGTTCGTCTCCGTCTTTTACTCTTAATTTTGAACCAAATGGTATTACATATGTTTTGCTATCGTCTTTTGATGTTACTATTACTTCTTTTCTCTTCTTTTCGTCAGATATTTTAACTGTTCCGTCTATTTCAGATATAATTGCAACACCCTTTGGCTTTCTAGCTTCGAATAATTCCTCGACTCTAGGAAGACCTTGTGTGATGTCGGCAACACCGGCAACACCACCAGAGTGAATTGTTCTCATTGTAAG
>CANQDO010000016.1 GCA_947593355.1 uncultured Clostridia bacterium
ATCTTTATTTTCATTTGTATCATTACTCCTTGTTATTAATATTTTAACCAATCTTTAATATATTATATTACAAATTAAAATTTTTGATATTCACAAAAAAATTATTACTATTAGTTAAAATTTGCTGTTTTATGTAGAATGTGATATAATTATGTTTAGGAGATGATTTTATGAAGTTTTTTAATATGTTCAAAAATAATAAAGAAACTAATACTACTGAATATGGTAATACTACAAAGCAAAGTTCAATACCACATGATATATCATATTCCAGAGAGAATAATGGAAACATTAAAATTGATTTTTTAGATTATAATGCAGATTTTAAGCAACTTTATGATTCTACAAGGTTAGTTATTGGTAATCCAAAAGTTATTAAGAACAAACTAGTTTATGATTGTTTAGTATCTTGGTATAATTATTCTGATGCTGAATATATAGGTCAAATCGATAGCAGAACAGATTATAAACATGTGTTAGCAGAATTAGATATAAGCTTATTATTCACGGACGAAAATTATTGTAGAGCAGTAATGACTAATTTGCTTAATCAAAAAAGCGTTGAAAAATATATTGCTTGTGGTTTAGAAGAACATCCCGAAACACCTTGTGGAGAATATATAGGTGGAATAATGTTAAAAGATAATTCATATAAAAAATATTTTGATACTGTTGTAGGAGCCGAAGCTCATTTTTCTAAAGAAATGATTCAAAAAAGAGCTACATATAAATTACAACAAGAACAAAAAAGACAAGACCGTATTAATTCTAGAAAAGCAATGATTCAAAAATTACAAGAAGAAATTGATGAAATAGAACGTTAATATAAAATTAAGTTAAAAATAATTATGACATATTTAAAAAACTAAAAGAAGGCATCACATAATATGAGCCTTCTTTTTATTTTTTATTTTTTCTTATTTTTTTGTTTTTTATTTTCTTCTTTTTTATCATTAATATTATCTAAGCGTGAAACAACTAATGTTACTGTAACAATATATATAACTAATGCTAATGGAACTGTTATTACAGTTACTGGAATTCTTGTAATAGCTATTATTCCCAAATATACTAATTGTGCACAAATTGTAGTTCCAAGAACCTTTCTAATTACAGTAAAAACTCCTAATTTTCTATACATTACACATGCATATACAAGAACAAATGCCATAGATATTATAACTGGCCATACATAAGGATATACTAAATCTCTTCCTCTTAATTTTGAATTGTTTATTATATTAATGTCATCTACTTTATTTTCTGTGCCATATTTTTCATTTATTTTTGTATTTAATGTTTCTATTTGTTCATCTGTAATGTTCTCAACAATTATAGAAACCATATCTTCGTAGATTTCTACTTTTTGAACTACCACTTCAGCATTGTTATTTTCTAATGCTTCTCTTACCATTTGCTTTATTTCTTCATTATCGAACTTTTGGCCTATATTTATATCTAGTTCTTTATTTGCTCTATATTTTAAGCTAAAGTTTAATCCCATAAAAACTGTAATTACTATACCTGCTACTATAATACATGCAAGAATTGCATAAATTGTTTTTTTCATTTATCTTTGTACCCTCTTTCTTATTTATTTTCAGTTTTCAATAATTACTTCTTTTCTACTAATAAAGTTCTTGTAACTATATAATTATATAATACGCTAACTGTTAATCCCCAGAACATAACCATTCCAAAGCTATTTGCAAATGTAAATACTATTGCAATTATATATGCTGGTATTATAATCATTATTATTTTATCTACTGCCTTTCCAAATGCTAATTTTCCACCATCTTCATTCTTTAAATGAGTTAAGATGATTATAGTTATTATATAATTTAAAATTACTGATAATAATAATGCAAACATTCCTGCAACTGATATACTTACGTTTGTATATCTTACTACAATTAGTAATAAGGCTACATATCCTATAAATGCTATTGCTCCTAATAACCCTAATTTTTTATATTTTATTATTAAATAAACTAACCCAACTACTATTATTCCTATTGTTACATATATTGCTATTTCAATTACTTTTGATGAAATATTTGATGTAACATATCTATTTTGACCTACAGTATATACTATTGGTAACTTTCCTGTATTTAATGCTTCTGCGTCTGATACAACGCTCATATAATTAGATTGCATTTCTTCTGAATTTATATCAGTTCCTGCATTTCCTATTGTAAGTTGCATTATACCATTTGATATTTCATTATTAAAACTTGATGATAATAATTCTTCTCCATCTAATTGAAGTGATATTTTCTTTGAAGTTGTATTTCCTTCTTCATCTTCAGACTCAACATATGTATTTGTAATTTCTTTTAATTTTTCTGTACCTTGTGAATTAAACCTAAATTGCATAACTACTTGATACCCAGTTGTTACTTGTTGTATTCCAGCTGTAACACTTTCTAAGTGCTCGTTTGTCATTAATATTTCTTTTGTATCTGCATCTATTATTTTAAATTCTCCTCTTTTAGATAATTGAGATACTAACAAGTCTGTATTTTCATCTTCAGGAATTTCAAATAATATTGTTCCATTTTCTTCATTTAGCCTTATTGTATAGTCATTAGCACCCATATCTTTTAATCTTTTTTCCAATATTGATTTTGACTTTCTATAATTTTCAACTGTTAAAACTTCTTCTCTATTTACTGGTACTTCTTCAGTAGATGCAATTTTACTTTCTTCTGTCCCATCTGTATTTCCTTCTGCTGTATCTGTAGTTTCTTCTGTAGTTGTTTCTGTTTGGCTTGTACCATCATCTTCTATTATATTTCCATCTGCATCAAAATTAACTGTGTTAACGGTTTTATCTACATTTAGTTCCACTCTTCTAGAACCTGTAAGTTCTCTACTTAATTGATAATCTGCAACAAGGTTTTTCATAGTATTTTTATTTTCTACAAAAATTCCTCCAAAAGATATAATACTTAAAAGTATTATTAATAATGTTATTACTATTATTTTTAATATTCTGTTCCTCTTCACTTATGTTTTCCTCCACTCATAATAAATTTGTTTATAATAATTTAGTTCCATTAATAATTAATTCAAACCATATATGAAGATATTTTGCTGCGTATTTACTCATCATTGTTCTCTCCATAAATATTTCGAAATAATCTAAAACAGGACATATTTTTGTGTCTATTGTTAAATTAAGAGTTGCCATTCTTTTTTCAGCATCTATACTAAAATCTGCAGCTGTTACAGCATAATTTACTTTATCATGCTTATCAAATGTAGACATATTTTGATTTACAACCCTATCTCTGTGAACATCAGATTTATCTGCTAAAATTAATGCAGCTGATATATCACTTACTGCTGTACCTGTTTGTTCATCATGATTTCCTATTGCCATCATTATTTCTGTTCTTTTTTGTACATCCATTCCCATTTCTTTTAAAATTTGATATGCTAATATTGCCCCTGTATGTGCATGATCTATTCTATTTATACAATTACCAATATCATGCATATAACCTGCTATCTTAGCAAGCTCAATTCTTTCTTCTGGGTAACCAAGTACTTGTAATATTTTTCCAGCTCTATTCGACACTATTGTTATGTGCCTTGTAGAATGTTCTGTATAGCCTAATGCGTTAAGTTGCTTTTGCGAACCAAGTATTAGTTCACTTAATTCTTCATTTTTCTTAACATCTTCTAAAGTTATCATTAAATATTCTTTCCTTTCATATGTACTTGATTATTTTATATTATATTTACAAATTTTTCAACTATTTTTTGCAAATTTGTTAAAATGTTATAATTATATGTTAACTTTTTTTATATATAAACTATTTTAAATCATTTTTTAAATATCTATCTAAAGCATTCTCCCATAATGGTATTTCTATTCCTACTGACTTCAATTTTTCTTTAGATAGCATTGAGTTTTTAGGTCTTTTAGCTGGTCTTACAAATTCTTCAGAAGTTACTGGATTTACTTTACAATTTAAGTTTGCAAGTTCATATATTTTTTTCGTAAAATCATACCATGTTGTGTATCCTTCGTTAGTAGAATGGTATATACCATAAGGTATCTTTTTCTCTATTGCATTTCCTATGATATTTGCTAAATCTACAGCATATGTAGGACTTCCATGTTGATCTGCTACAACATTTACTTCTTCTTTTTCTTTTCCTAATTTAAGCATTGTTCTTACAAAATTATTTCCATCTCCATATAGCCAGGCAGTTCTAAATATATAATATTTATCTGTATTTTGTTCTACTGCTTGCTCTCCATGTAATTTAGTAATTCCATATACTGTAACAGGCTCTTTTTTGTCATCTTCAATATATACTTTATCTGTACTTAAATTTCCATCAAATACATAGTCTGTACTTACGTGAATTAAAGTTGCTCCATTTTCTTTTGCTGCTATTGCTAAATTTCTTGGTCCATCTGCATTTATTTTTTCTGCTAAATCGTAATCTTCTTCTGCTTTATCAACTGCTGTGTATGCTGCACAATTTACTATGAAATCTGGCTTTAATTCTTTTACATATTTTTGTACTTCCTCCCTATTTGTTATGTCTAATTCCTCAACATCTGTGCAAATTAATTCATAATTTTTTAGTCTTTCTCTTACTGCCTTTGCAAGCATTCCATTTGCTCCTGTAATTAAAATTTTCATACCACCCACTACCTTTCCTATTTTTATATTTTTTCATACTATCTCTTTAATAATAGTTTTTGTTTTAATGTTCTTATAATTTCATATTGCTTTCTATGTCTTCTACTTTCTTTTTTAGAATTGATATTTCCTGAATTAATTTTACATTTTTTCTTTTTAAATCTGATATTAATATCATTAAGCTAAAAATTAAATAAAATGCAATAAATATAGTTACACAAAATATCATATTCGTAGTTACTTCAAATCCTAACCATTTTGATATTTGTTCTATAAAATTTGGAATGGCAAGTGAAATAATAAGTGCTATGGCTGTAAATATCCAAAATACAGACAATGATATTTGTAATTTTTTCCTTCTTATAGCTCTTAATATAAAAAATAGATATATTAATGTTGCTATTATTAAAGCTATTCTTAATGATAATTGCATAACTCTATTTCACCTTCTTTCTAGCATTCATGCTATCTATAATAATTGCAAGTGAAACCTTTATCATATAGTCTACAGACTTCCATAGTCTAATTGATGACTTGCCACCTGTTCTTTCATTCATACTAACTGGAACTTCTAAAACTTTGTAGCCACTTTTTAGTAAGCATACTGTAGATTCAGGCTCTGGATATTCTGTTGGATAATCTAATGCAAATTCTTTTATTACTTGCTTGTTTCCTGCCCTAAAGCCAGACGTAGGATCTGTTATTTGTTTATGACAGGTCATTTTTATGAAAAGTGAAATTATATTTGAGCCTAATCTTCTCATAAAAGTAGACTGGAACTCACTTTTACTTTTGTCTAAATATCTAGTTCCTATGCACATATCAGCTTGTCCTTTTAATATTGGCTCACATATATTTTTTACATAGTTTATGTCATGTTGGCCATCTCCATCAAATTGAATTGCAATATCATATTCATTATTATATGCATATTTATAGCCTGTTTGAACAGCTCCACCTATTCCTAAATTATTTATTAAGTTAATATGATTTAATTTATTTTCTTGTAATATTTCTAATGTTTTATCTTTTGATCCATCATTTATTACAACATAATCGACTTTTTGTTCATTTTTTTCATTATATTTTTCTATTGTTTTGCACACTTTTAATATATTATCTTGTTCGTTGTATGCTGGTATAATTAGCAATATTTTCATATCTTTTCTTAATCCTCTCCATTAATTTTTTATTTTTAAACTGCAAAAAATCTCATTACTTCTATTATTACTAATCCATTTAAAATGGTTAATATAATTGGCAATATAAAATGTATATATTTTAATTTTATATAATTATTTTTCATACATATTGTTAATAAAAATAGTGGCAATATTGGTAAGAAATATCTTCCTTGTACTCCTAATATAGTATTTAATCCCACACCTGTCCAAGTTAAGTATAGTGCAGTTATAACTAGCAATATATTTGCTATTACAATACATATATTCCACAATTTCTGCTTTTTTGAGAATGCCAACTCATTATTTTCTATAATAGTAGAAAATGCTAGTATTATTATAAAACTTATTATAATTAATTGATTTATATTTATGTTTAGCCATCCTAAATTTGAACCTACCATTGTGTATAAATAATAGCCTCCATTTGCTACAATACAACGAATTAACGTTTTTGCAAATGATATTGGATTACTTACTATATATTTAATTTGCTCTGCTCCATTAACATTTTCTTCTTTATAATAATTTTCAAAGATTTCAGGTGGTTGTAAATTAGATGAATATAAATAACTTATTATAACTATTAATAAGCATAATATTGTTATTAAACCTACAAGTAGAATTTTGTCTTTTTTAGTCATATTCTTTCTAAAAATAAATATGAAGCCTAGCCCTATTAAAGGAATATATGCCATTTTTGCAAGTGCAACCATAATTGCTAAAACAATATATATAATTTTCTGTTTTAAGTTAAAATCTTCTTTTTGGAATATTAATGAAATTGTATATGTTATATACACAAGTGATATTATATTAATTAGTGCATCTGCAGATAACGAAACTGCTTGTTGCAAAAGCATTGGTAAAAATAAACATGTAAATATTACATATTTTCCAAATGGTATTTTCTTAATACAATAATAACCTGCCATTAAAAATATAATAAAGTTAAATAATTTGGCTATATAAATTCCCCATATTATATTTACATTTAATATTCTTACCAATAAAAATATTATTGCTGCTGGAATGTATAAAATAAAACAATAGCTTTGTGCTGGCGATATTACATTATATGTATCATTATAATCTGTTTTTGCATTTATTCTATCGTTTAGTTTAGCATAAGTATTTGTAGTTTCATGCTGTAGTTGTATCATTTCTTTTGGTACATCAATACCTAAGCTATTACCATTTTCATCTTGTTTTGTTAATATATTTCCTTGTGATATCTCATATGCTCTCCATATATGTGAAATTTCATCTGGTGCATAAGTTGGCAACATAAAAATCATATAAAAAATTCCAACTGGTATTATAAAAGTGAGAAATATCTTTTCAAGTTTTTTTTCACTTTTTTTGCAACTATATATAATTATTCCTAATAGTAAAATTAGCAATATTATTGAAAGTATTAAATATAATTTTGACCAATACCCTTGATAAACTTTTATTGTCCATAACTGATATACACATACTGCTAATAAAACGGACAATAATAGTTCCCATATATTTTTAGTCTTATTTAGAATTAAATCTAAGCTCTTTTTCATAACCAACCTCCAACTATTAGGGACGGGGTTAAATAGTTTAACCACGTATAATTATTATATTGCAAAACATTAATATTATATATTTTGGAGTGGTTCGTGGGGACCGTTTTAGAAAATGTTACGAACATGAGTGAGTTACATTTTCTTAAATGGGGCAACGAAAAAATATATAATATTCATGTTTTGCAAATAAAATAGGTTTTGGGTTAAACTATTTAACCCCGTCCCTAATAGTTTAATATTTTACTTTATCTGTTCTTACCTTATAATCATTCACATCTAATCTAAAATTTGGATTAAAATATGGATCACCTTTATCTAGTACAGATTTCCAACGTTTTTCAAACCTTTCCACTTCTCCTTTAAACCTTGCCTGCTTTTCAGGTGTATCCTCATATCCTCTAGATTTAGACTCATAATGCGTTAATTGAACATGAGGATCAAATACTATTAAATAGCCTTTTTCTCTAACCTTTAAACAAAAATCTATATCATTAAATGCTACAGCATAGCTTTCATCCATAAATCCTACTTCTTCATAAATTTCTTTTCTACCTATCATGCATGCTGCCGTAACAGCACTTAAATCTTGAACATAACTGTCTCTTGCAAAATATCCTCTATGGTCTTTATATAGTTCTCTTAATACATGTCCACCTATTCCACCCATTCCTATAATTACTCCTGCATGTTGAATTGTATCATCTGGGTAAAATAGTTTAACTCCAACTAACCCTACATCTTTTCTTTGTGCATAGCCTAATAGCTCTTCTAGCCAGTTTGGCGTTATAAGTTTAGTATCGTTGTTTAATTGCATTACATATTCGCCTTCAGAATTTCTTACTCCAAAGTTTATTATTTTTGAATAATTAAACTGTTTTTCTGGATAATAAATTACTCTTACTTTTTCGTTTTTTTCTATTTCTTTGTAATATTCGAATGTTTCTTCATTTTTACTGTTATTTTCTACTACCACTATTTCATAATTATTGTAAGTTGTTAATTCTAATATTGAATCTATACAAACTTTTAAGTCATCTTTATGGTCCATGTTTGGTATTATAATAGATACCTTTGGATTTCCTTCTACTTCATAATGAATTATATAATTTCCAAGTGTAATTCCATGTTCAACAGTTCCTTTTAAATTACATCTCTTTAAATGATCTTCTAATACCTTTATGCCTGCTTCAAAAGCATATGGCTTAGCTTCTCCTGCTGTTGCAGCTGCAGTTGATTGTGGGTGAACTCTCCAATGGTATAAAACTTTTGGTATGTGAACTATTTTATCAGTTAATTCACTCATTCTTATTATAATATCATAATCTTGTGCACCATCATATTTACTTCTAAACCCACCTAACTTGTCCATTAATTCTTTTTTAAAAGTGCTAAAATGACATATATAGTTATTTGATCTTAAAGAATCTATTGCAAAGTCCGGCTTGAAATGTGGTTCCCACCTTTTTCCTTTTAACTCTGTAAATTTATCTTCATCTGTATATATAAACTCTACATCAGGATTTTCATTTATACATTTTACCACCTCATATAATGCATTTTTTGAAAGCATGTCATCATGGTCTAACAAAGATACATAATCTCCTGTAACTAATTTTAATGCTTCATTTGTATTACCTGAGATTCCTTTATTATCATTTATAAATTTATATTTTATTCTTTTATCTTTTTCGCATATTTTTTCTATTTTAGCATTTTTCTCTTTACTTCCATCTGCTAAACACAACTCCCAATTGGGGTAAGTTTGTTCTATCATTCTGTCTACTAATTCTTCAAAATATTTTTCAGGGGTATTATACATAGGAACAATAATGCTCATTTTAGGGTTTAGTTTAAATTTAGTTTTTGTTTGTTCCTCCAGTTCTTTATCTGTTGGCTCATTAAGTAAAATCCATTGCTGATAAGCATCAGCTTCAGTATTTTTAGGATTTATAATTAACGCTCTTGTTTTAGATAATATTTTACATAAACATTTTTTTACTGTTCTTAAAAATCCATACTTTTTCATATAAAATGATACTTCATTTTTAACGTGTGTAATATTCATAGTTTTTCTCTCCTTGTTTTAGTATATTTCCCCTTTTCTCTATTTGCATAACATATGTTGTAGTAACTTACTTACTATTTTCCACTAATTAGCTTTTTTACTCCTCTTAATGGTTTTGTAACCTTCCAAGACAAAGAATTTTCAATAGCAACAAGTGCATTATGCTTTTGTGCATCTTCTTGTTTTAAAACATCTAATTCACTTTTTAAACTTTGAATTTCTATTTCTTTTTCTTCTAATTTTTTCTTAAGTTTTGAATATTTGCTCTTATCTAATTCATCTTTCGTATGAATATTCCAAACAAGTGGCTTTCTTATTTTTTCTTGTATTTTATCATCTAATTCTTTAAATACTGATATAAATTCTTGTATACCCAAATATTCAAATATTTCTTCATCTGTAATATATTGTTTGCTTTCATGAAAATATAAAATTGCCCTATATAAGATGTATTCTATAGGTGTATTTTCTTCGTACCATTCTTGGTCGTAAAAATAATACTCATTATCTACTACAAAACAATTTTGAAAAATTAAATCCCATAAACCATGCTTTACAAAAGTTAATTTTTCTATTTCATCATTTTTTACTTTATATTTAGTAAAAATATTTTTATCTATTTCTGTGATCAATTGCAATTTTTGCTTTAAAAATTCTCTGTACTGGCCTATCTTTTCTAAAAATTTTTCTTTCCCTTGTTCTTTAAATATTCGTATTAACTGTTCTTCCAAAGTTTCAGCATTTACTCGTCTGCTTACTATTACATCACCAGTATAACTATCCAAAGTACAAATACCTAATTCATTCATCAAATCTACATTCTTTTTTACTTTCTGAATGTGTTTATCTGCTTTTTCATTTACTTTTGTTTTATATACTTCTTTATCTTCTACTATTGTTTTTATTCTATATTCATCTTTTCTAATATTTGAATACGCAATAAATTTAATATTATTTTCAGGAATTTCTTTATTTGAAATTTCTACTAAAAATGAATTTGCAAATATTCTAAAATTTTCTGGATTATCTCTTACAATTTCGTAATAAGCTTCTAACTCTTTAAAATTTACACTTTCATCTTTATATGTTAAATCTCTATATATGTTTGATACAGTAGGCATGCAACTTTCAGTATATATAATGTTTGGCAATTTATAGTTTGGTAATGGATAATAATATTTGTAATGTTTTCCTTCTAAAATTTTTTCTAATTGCTCTTTTGATATTGCAGTTTTATTATTGCTTACTACTTTTTCATCTTCCTTTGTTGTAATCCATGCTCTTACGCCAAACTTATTATTTACAGCAAGTAATATGGTTCCATCTTCTTTTAAGTATTTATTTGCATATTGTATAGTTTCTTTTAAACTTTCTACTATTCCTACTATTACTATATAATCAAACTTCTCTTGTAAGTCTATTTGAAGAAAATTTCCAACTATTAATTCTAAATTTTCCTTATCTTCATGCCTTTTGCATATAATATCAGCATATTTCTTACTTTGCTCTATTGAAACAACTCTTTTGGCTCTATTGCACAATAACCCTGTAACTTCTCCATAATTTGCATTTAATTCTAATATTGTAGCATCACATTTAAAACTATACCAATTTAAAATATTTTGCCTTATATCTGATAATGCTAAAATATTTTTTATTTTAGCATGACTATCTAATGTTTTAGAAAAGTCGTCTGTTGTACAACTTACCACTCTTTCTAAAACTTCTTCATATTCTTCAGATATCTGTTTTTTATCCTTTTCTTCACTATAATAATTTAAATTTAATTTCATTTGCATATCCCCTATTTTTAAAATACTTCTCTTTCATTAAGGAATGTCCTCGCTAATTTTATCAGTTCTAATATTGTATAAAGCATTGTGTGGTGAAAAGTTTATGTTTCCATATGGATCCCCTTTTTCTAATACTTTTTTCCACTTTACCTTAAAGTTATTTGCTTCTTTATTAAATCTTTCTTGCTTTTTTTCAGTATTCTCATAACCCCTTGATTTAGACTCATAATGCATAAATTCTACATATGGATTATATACTATAAGATAGCCCTTTTCTCTTATTTTTAAGCAGAAATCTACATCATTAAAAGCTACTGCAAAATTTTCTTCGTCCATATAGCCTACTTCTTCATATATCTCTCTTCTTGAAAATAAACAAGCTCCTGTAACTGCAGATACATTTCTAGTTGTACATTCTCTTCCAAAATATGCATGTTTGCTTTTTGGAATTTCTACAAATAAATTAGCTGCTAATCCGCAAATTCCTATGCCTATACCTGCATGCTGAATTGAATTATCTTTATAATATAGCCTTGCTCCTACTGCTCCCACATCTTTTCTTTGTGCAAACCCTATAAATTTTTCAAGCCAGTTTGGCGTTAAAAGTTTAGTATCGTTATTTAATTGAACTACAAATTCGCTATCACAATTTTTAACTCCAAAATTTATTATTTTTGAATAATTAAACCCTTTTTCAGGATATTCTATTACTCTTATTTTTGGATTTTTCTTTAGTTCTTCATAATATTTAAAAGTATTTTCGTCTATACTGTTATTTTCCACTATAACTATTTCATAATTATTATATGTTGTCAACTCTAAAATTGAATTAACGCAATTTTTCAAGAAATTTATACTATCCTTGTTTGGTATTATTATAGATACCTTTGGGTTTCCTTGTACTTCATATTCTACTTGATATACTCCTTTTATATCTTCACTTTGAGTCACTTTTGCCTTTAGTCCTTGTCTTTTTAAATGATCTTCTATAACTTTTTTTCCTGCTTCATAAGCATAAGGTTTTGAATCACTTAACATTGCAGTAGAATTGGGGTGCACTCTCCAATGATATAAAACTTTAGGAATATGTAATATTTTATTTGTATTTTCTGCTGCCCTAATAACAATGTCAAAATCTTGTGCCCCATTGTACTCATCTCTAAATCCACCCAATTTATCCATAAGTTCCTTTTTAAATACTGATAAATGTGTAATGTAGTTATTTGACCTTAATGTATCTATTGCAAAATCTGGCTTAAAGTGAGGATCATACCTTTTATGTGTATCACCTTCTAGCTTATCTTCATCTGTATAAATAAATTCCACTTCAGGATTTTCATTTATTGCTTTTGCAAGCTCATATAAGCAAAATACTGGTAATGCATCATCATGGTCTAGCAATGCAATGTAGTCGCCTGTTGCCATTTTTAAAGCCTCATTTGTATTTCCTGAAATACCTTTATTCTCGTTTAAAAACTTATATACTATTCTTTTATCTTTATTTATTATTGCATCTAATTTTGAATTCTTTTCAGGACTTCCATCTGCTAAACATAGTTCCCAATTCGTATATGTTTGATTTATTAAACAATTTACTAATTCTTCAAAATAGCTTTCTTTAGTATTATACATTGGAACTACTAAACTAAATTTAGGATTTATTGCAAACTTTTCTTTTCTTTGCTTTTCTAGTTCTTCCTCTTTTGGCTCATTGTTTTCAATCCAAATTTTATACCTTTTTTTATCTTGAGCAAAAGTATTCCTTCTAAAAGTTCTATTGCATACAGCTGTAGATACTTTTTTTATTGTTTTTACAAGTCCATATTTTTTAAAATAAAAATTAGTAGCATTTATTGCATTTCTTATATTCAACTTTTTTCCTACCTTTTTCTCTATTTTTTTATCTTTACCTATATAGAGTTTACCTTTTTCTCTATTTTTTACCTTTAACTATAAAAATTTACTTTTTGATCAATTTTTTTAATGCAAACAATGGTCTGCCAATACATGGTAAATTTATTATGATAAAGTTTAGCATATAATATGAAAAACTTTCATGTTTATATAACTTATGGAAAAATCCCCATTCTTTAAAATTTGCATTCTTTTTGCTCTTTACCATTTCAAAATAGTTTAAAGCCTTACTGTTTAATTCTTGTATAACTTTAGGAAATCTATCTTTATTTTTTACACTTGTACCAAATACATCTAGCTTTACTTCTAAAAATAAATTTCTTATATCATCAAGGCTTTTCATATTATATGATTTTTTCCCTATTCCTACTTGATTTTTTCCATGTTGCCTGTATTTTATATAAGACTTGTCCAAATATGCTATTTTACCATACATTGAAACTATTAATGCAATCCAATAATCATGACATATGTGCTTTGATTCATTTGGAATTGGTAATATTTTTTCTAAAAACTTTTTCTTCGATAGTAAAGTACAACCTGTTACACAATTATATAAATATACTAATTCATAATTATGGCACTTATTTATTTTCTTTTTTAACTTCATATAATCGTTAAAAGATTTATTTATCGTTTTCAAGTTTTTATCTACAATTTCTAAATCTGTAAAAACTAAATCTGCTTTTTCTTGTTTCATTTTTTCCAAAGACTTTTCTATTTTTTGTGGTAACCATACATCATCTTGGTCAGATAAAGCATATACTTCATTTTCTACTTTTGTTAGTAAAAATTCAAAATTTTTAACTAACCCAATATTTTTTTCTTGAAAATAGTATTCTATTCTACTATCATTTTTAGCATATTCTTCAATTATAGCTCGTGTATTATCTTTTGAGCAATCATCTGAAATTATTAGCCTAAAGTTTGAATATGTTTGATTTAGTATACTATTTAATTGTTCTTCTAAATATTTTTCTCCATTGTATGTAGCTAAAAGTATATCTATCTGTTCCATTTTTACCTTCCTTTTTAATATTATTCTTTGTTCTTTTCTATATTAATTTTTGTATTTAATTTTACTATTCCAATGCAGTCTTTGCTTGATATAATTTCTACTAGCAAAGCTTCATATTTTCTATTTAATACCTCTAACTCGCCTTTTGCATTTATATATGTGCAACTAAACGATATTGTATATGAACCCGGTGCTATAGGTAATTCTTGCTTAAATTCTGCAACTGCTATATCTCCTTTTTCGAATTTACCTGGATACATTTTTTCTATCATTGTGTTTGTTCCTGCTATTTCTATTCCATTAAAGTTTTTTATTGTCATTGTAAATATTGGGTTATCTATGGTTTTATTAAACTTTACTTTTGATTTTAGTACAACCTCTTTTTCGTTATCTATCATAGTTAAATAATTTCCATCTGTATCAAAAATTCCATAATCTATAACTTCTGCAGATAAATTGCCATATTCTATTAAATTAGGGTTTTGATTAAAATGTATTTTCCAACTATTTTCATCATTATCTTTTTTCTTAACTTGCGTTTTATTATCTAATTTATTTTCTTGTTCTTTTGGCTTTTTATCAGTATTTCCAGTAATAATTTTTTTATAAAGTTCTACACCTTCTTTAACATCACCATCAAATGTTTTCCTTCCGTTTTCTAATATTATAGTTCTGGTGCAATTTTTCAAAATATCTGACACATTATGTGTTACAAAAAGAATTGTTTTTCCTTTGCTTTTAAATTCCTCAAATTTTTTAAAACATTTTAATTGAAATGCCATATCTCCTACAGATAATACTTCATCTACAATTAAAATATCTGGATCTACATTTATTGCACAAGCAAAAGCAAGCCTTGCAAACATTCCTGAAGAATATGTTTTTACTGGCTGATTTAAATGTTCCCCTATATCTGCAAAGTCTATTATCTCTTGTTTTTTGCTTTCTATTTCACTTTTTGAAAGTCCCATTACTTGAGCATGCTGATATATGTTTTCCTCTCCTGTAAGTTCCATGTTAAATGCTGTGCCAAGCTCTAAAAGTGAGCTTATTTTTCCATCTATTTTAAGTTCTCCAGAGGTTTGCATAGCTACACCAGTTATAATTTTGAGTAAGGTAGATTTCCCCGCACCATTTTTTCCAAGTATTCCTAATATTTCTCCTTTTTTTACATCTAAATTTAAACCGTCTAATGCTTTAAAATCAGTGTGTTTACGATATTTAGGAATTATTACTTCTATTAATTTTGCTACCTTACTGTTATACATTTTATAACATTTTGTAAGATTTCGTATTTCAATTATGTTTTTTTCCTCATTTTCCATTATGATAAACCTCTTTTTCCTTATTTATAATTTTCTACGCTTTTGCTTCTATTGCACTGCTACGTATTATAATGCACTGTCCATCTTCATATACAATTTTTGCAATGCTTTCATCTAAATCCTGCATTTTTTCCCTATTACTTTTATCTAATATAATAAAATCTACGTTAAATTTATTTATAGCTTCATATATTTCTTCAGTTTCTGCTCCGTCATAAATTTTATTATATACTTCTAATTTTTCTTCTTTATTTTGCATAGTATCTACATATAATTGCCTTGAATACAATAAAATTATTCTGCTAGATAATTGCCTCATTGTTGCACTATGTAATGGTTCAGGTGGTGCTACTACTAAAACTTTTCCTTGTGAATTGTTTAGTATAAAGTTTGTTTCATCTATAATATATTGTGGTATTTTTTGACTATTTATGTGATTTTGAAACTCTAACGAATATGAAAATTTACCCACAATTGCAATTACCACAAATGCCACTATTATCGCAATTAATTTAAAATGTTTTTCCTTTATATCTACTATTATTTGCATTACTGCATAAGCTATTGTAATCTCTATTGGTATTAGCCAAAATAACCTCCAATATACTGCTGAAGTGGTAACATATTTTTGTACTATTGTTACAAACAATGGATTTAGTACAGTTAAAAATACTAATATTGGAATAAATATAAATAAAATTCTAGTTTTTCTGCTTCCTTTAAAGGCAATATATATAACACTAAGCAAATATAATACTAGAAATAGCCAGCCATTTCTTACAAAGTCAGTTAAAACTTCTATATAACCCACATAATTTACAGCTTGCACCATTCCTTCTTCTGCACCAACTGCCATTTTTAAATATACTGGCAAAAGTATTAAATTTGGAAGTATGACAATTATCATTCTGAATACATTTTTTATTTGCTTTTTGAATAGCATTACTACTGTAAAGAAGAAGTATATTAATGGGAATAACCACATAGCTATTGGGTTAAATGCTATTGATGAAATATTTGTTATAATTAATAACGCGATTTTTGTTTTGCTTAAGTGTAAATCTAACATATTGTATAAAATAAATGGCATAAATATATTTGTTAAAATTGTTTTACCTTGCCATATTCTAACTATAAGAGTATAACCTCTAAACCTTTGTGAAACTCCACTAAATAAGAATATCCAAGCTAAAATAAGTAACATTAGTAATGCATGTTTTTTGTTTATTTTTCTAGCTAACAAATAATATGACATATATGCTATTAGTATTAAAAATACTGGGCAAACCGTATGTGCTACTGTTGCTGTATCTAAATTTAATATTCTTGCTGTAAAGCCTATAAATGTTTCCCATGAGTTAAAAATATATGTTTTTTGAAATGCAGAATCTTCTTGACCTAAAGAAGGCTCTGTTTGAGTAAATTGTTCAAATTCTTTTGCCTGTTCAGACATACTTACATAAAAAGCATCGTCTGCATTGCTTGTGTATAAATATGATGACAAGCACATTTGTAATGCTATTATAATAATTAGTGGTACTGCTATAATTAATTGTTTTTTATCAATGCCTTTATATAACGCAGAAAATGAAAACTTTTCTTTTCTTACACTTTTTTTGTTTAATATAAATGACATTGCTAATGCTATTAAAAGTATTATTATTTCTATATAAAATAATATTTGTATGCTAAAATTGAATAGGTTAAATGGTAATGCTATAATTTCAAAAATTGCAAACGTACCTATAAAGCCGTTTACTATTATATTGAAAATATCATCATTTTTTCTTTTTAAAACTATTTTTATAAGAATTCCTATTCTATAAAATATTATCATTAAAATTGCTATTGCAAGTAAACATTTAAAAATTTGCATATAAATTCATTCCTTCCTTGCTTCGCCTTAAACTTTTAGTTCATTTTTAAGCATACCCACTTTTGTTGTTATAGCACGTCTGCAAAGTCTTTTTTATTTCTTTTAAATATTGAGTTTCCCCATAAAAATATCACAATGGTTATAACCCAAAATACTATTGTATATATACCAAAGTCCTGTGTTACTATATTTCCTTCTATAAATACTTGCCTTAAGCCTGTTACCAAATATGTGAATGGTGTGCATTGCACTAACTTTAGCAATGTTTCATGTTCACTAAGCATTGCTAAATTCCATACTATTGGCGTAAACCAGAAAAATAATTGCATTACTATTCCAAGTAGATTTCCAAAGTCTGGAACTATTGTTGTAACAGCTGATGTAAACCTTGTAAATGCTATTATAAAGCAATATGTTGCAAAAATTATATAAATTAACATTAACACATTTGGAATATACCCAAATACTATACACACAATTGTTGCAACTGCAACTAAAAACAATGCTACAAAGCTAGATGACACTATAGAAATACATGGTATTGTATCTACTGGAAACACTACTTTTTTTACTAAATAACTATAGTTTCTTATTGAATTACTTGCCATCATTATGCTATCGTTAAGCCACATCCACATTGCCATACCTGGCAAAAACCAAACGATATATGGATCATTTCCACTACTTCCTGTTTTTAATATGTATTGGAATACAATTACATATGTTGCCATGAATATAAAAGGTTGTAGAAAACCCCATATACTTCCTAAACTTGTACTTGCAAATTTATTTTTAAAATCGCTTTTTCCAAGTTGCCATACCATTTTTCTGTTTTTAATTAATGCTTTTATAAATTCCATTATTTTCTCCCATCTGACTTTTATCTTTATATTATACTTTATATATAAAAATAGCTTTTATTTTAATAAATACGCTAAATATGAAATTAGAGGGAAATGAAAAATTAATACTTCTTTTAATTTTCTTTTTCCTATCCCTTTAAAAGACAAATACTTATTATATTTTATAAGATGAATATTTAATATTTTAGTTTTTAATAGTTTGTTATAATATTCTAGCACTCCTTCTTCGTCTTCATTTTTTCCTAAATTTAAACTATCCCTATATATTTTGCACATTATTGCACCATCAAAGTATGCTTTTTTAATAACATTTTCATTTCTATAATTTTTATATGCACCATAAGTTTTACCATTTTCTTTTTTCCATTTAGATAAATTTTGTTTTAAACTTCTTCCACCAAATTCGTTATTTGTATGTAATCTATACCCAAATAATGGTTCTTCTATGCAATATACTCCTTTTTGCTTTGAAGCTAAATACACATTTAACCAGTCATGTGCCATTACTTGTGGTTTAAATGGCAACATTTGCTCTTTTATTTTTTTAGTAAACAATGTTGAGCACCCTATTGCTATATGCCTTGAAAATGCTAAAATATTGTTTACCCCATCTAGTATAGGCATATTTTTGTAATGTAAGTAGCTTTCATTTATAACTTGTCCATTTTCATCTATCTGCTTACAGTCGCAATATACTAAATCTACATCTTCTTCTTTTAGTGTTTGTACACTTTTTTCAATTTTATTTTCATACCAAATATCATCATGGTCCGCAAAAGAAATATACTTTGCATTTGATTTTGTTAACAAAAATTCAAAGTTTTTTATATAACCTATATTTTTTTCATTATAATATACTGTTATTCTATTATCTTGTTTTTCATACTCTTGCAAAGTTTTTATTACATCTTCATTGCTCGAACAGTCATCACTTATTATTAAATGAATATTTTTATACGTTTGATTTAATATGCTATCAACTTGCAATTTTAGATATTCAATATTAGAATTATAAGTTGTAAGTAATACATCTACTAAATCTTCTTCCATTTTTTAGTTCAACCCTTTTTATTTATCTTTAAACAAATCTTTTCCATTTTTTATATAGTCCCAACCTGAAAATACTGTTGCTATAACAGATATTATTAAAGCAACTGTTGTTATAATGTTTATTGTATATGTTATAGGTTCGTTTATAAGAATATTTTCTATTCTGTCACTAAATGCTGCACCAAAAGCATTTACATCTATAAATGCTATAATTATTGCTACCATTTGAGTTACTGTTTTTAATTTTCCCCAAACACTTGCAGCTATAACCTTTCCACCACTCTCTACAGCAATTAAACGATAACCTGATACCACAAATTCCCTAAATATAACTATTGCAGGAATCCATGCTGGTACTTTGCCCATTTCTACAAGAATTATCATTGCAACTATTACTAAAATTTTGTCTGCTATTGGATCTAAAAATTTTCCAAAGTTTGTTATTTGATTTTTTGAACGTGCAATATATCCATCTAGCTTGTCTGTTATTGAAGCTATTATAAATATTACGTCTAGTATTATTGCTGTTATTGGTATTCCTAGAAAATCCCCCTGTATATTAATAATTTGCATTATTATCATTACAAGTACTAATATTATTCTAAGAATTGTTAATTTGTTAGGTAAATTCATAACTTCTCTCCTTATACTTTATTTTTATTCTTTTGTTTAAGTTTGATATGTGTATTATATAATGTTTTTCCTAAAAATGGAATAGTTTTCACTAAAAAAGCTAAACTAATAGGGACGGGGTTAAATAGTTTAGTGGAAATGAACTACTACAATAAAAAGCAAAACATTAATATATTATTTATTTAGTAACATTTCGTGGGAACCAGCAAATTATAGCTTGTAAAAAATTTATTTTGTAAAACTTGTTTTGCATAAATAAATTTTTTTTACAAGCTATTATGTAGCTGGGAGTTACTAAATAAATAATATATTAATGTTTTGCTATAACATAATTACAACCCACTAAACTATTTAACCCCGTCCCTATTAGTTTAGCACCTCGCTTAAAACTTTAGCCAAATATTTCATACTATTTAAACATTCGTCCATAGTATTACCTGTTGAGCCAACCTCAATTATGCTAGCACCTTTAGCCAAATGCTGGTTATACCTTGTATTTCGTAAAACTATAGATTTAAATAACCCAGGGTATAATTCATTTGCTTTTTCTTGAATTTTTACAGCAAACTTTAAATTTTGAAGCCAATTTGGATGTTCTAGTCCACCTCCATCTGTACCTATAACAAACATAAGTTGTGCTGCATATTCATCTCCAATTTTTACTTTTGGTGCATACGAATAATCTCCTATAGCATCTCTGTGTATATCAAACACTACATCTGTATTTGGGTTTTGTGCAAGTAAATTGCTTACTGTTGTAAGGGACCTGTCGTATGAACCGTTATATGCAGGATAGTCATGGTATGTTACATCATGTATAACATTGTAGTTGTATGATTTTAACTGTTTTTCTAATTCTGTTCCTACTCTTACTACATTGAAGTTTAAATCTGTCGTTCTATAATTTCCAGTTGGCGTATATTCAAAACCTGGACTTGATGTATAACTTTCACATGTATGTGTATGAAATATTATTACATTACTGTTATTTACTGTTACATCTGGAGTTAGCATTTCTTCTGTTAAGTTATATTCTGTGCTATTTTTTATTTGCACTCCATGATATTGATTCGTATATTTGTCTGGCACATTGTTTGGAACTACTTCTGTACTTAAACCAACCTGTGCTTGTTCTACTTTTTCTGCACTTTCTGACGTTTCATTTCCTTGCTGATTATTCTCTTGTGCTAGTGTTTCCCCTTCTAAGTTTGCTGTATTATCCTCTGAATTTTTTAGTGCCAAACTTGTAAACATTTTAGTTTGCATATCCATTGCAACTTTAAGTGGTTCAATACTTTTTATATCACTTTCATATATATCTTCTTCATCATTTGCTAATTTTTTATATTCTTTAATTCCCGGTATTGTGCCTTCTAAACATTCCTTTAAATTAATATTTCCTAAATAGTTTGATAAATTTAAATTAAAGCCTTCTATTTGTACATTTTCTTTTTTACTGCTAAAAAAATATTTAGTAATTATTAGCAATAACACACATATTATTACTAATCTAACTAAATATTTTTTTATATCTTTTTTAGTTATTACCGTTAAATTTACCATGCTTCCTTTGTATGATAATTAAATATCATACTCTCCTCCTTGTACAAATATTACTATATTAAATATATGTATGTACAAGTGGTTTTATTACATGAAAAACTTATTTTAAGCCTGACCCTAATAGTTTAATAACATCTTCTATTTTTAAAGTTTGTTGCTCTCCTGTTACCATATTTTTAAATGACACAACATCATTTGCTATTTCATCTTCTCCAATAACTATAACATATGGTATTTGTAATTTGTCTGCATATTTAAATTTAGTTTTTATTTTTTTATCTTCTATGTATATTTCAGTTGGTATATTATTTTTTCTTAGCATTGTTGCCACTTCTATTGGTTTTGACATATCTTCTACCATTGGAACTAGTAATACTTTTGATATTGATTTTTGCTCCATTTTTATTGCTTGTAATTCATTTAGTTTATAAAATAAACGTGAAAGTCCTATAGAAACGCCTACACCAGGTAGTTTTTTGTCTGTATAATACTCTGCTAAATTTTCATATCTACCTCCTGAACATACACTTCCTATACTTCTATATTCATTTAAAAATGTTTCGTATACTGTTCCAGTATAGTAGTCCAAACCTCTGGCTATTGTTAAATCTACTTTAAAGTTTTCATCTGGTACTCCAAATATTTTTGCATATTTTACAACGTCCTTTAATTCTTGTAAACCTTGAACAAATACTTCATTTTGTATATTCATTTCTTCAAGTTTTCTCAATTTTTCTTCTGTCGAACCATCTATTTGTATAAATTCTAGTATTTTGTTTACTGTTTCTTTAGGTACATTCATGTCTTCTAATATCTCTACAACACTATCCTGGCCTATTTTTTCTAGTTTATCTATTATTCTCATTATTTCTACTGAATTTTCTTCTTGATTCAACTCTTTAAATAAGCCATTCAATAATTTTCTATTATTTATGCATATTGTAAAATCATCAAAACCTATTTCTTTTATAGTGTTATATATAATGCTTGGTATTTCTGCATCATTTAAAATGCTTAATTCTCCATCTCCTATAATATCTATATCACATTGATAAAATTCACGAAATCTACCTTTTTGTGGTCTTTCTCCTCTATAAACTTTTCCAATTTGATACCTTCTAAATGGAAAACTTAAGTCGTTATAATATTCTGCCACATATTTAGCAAGTGGTACTGTTAAATCAAACCTCAATGCTAAATTATTATCACCTTTTTGAAATGCATATATTTGCTTTTCTGTTTCTCCTCCAGCTTTTGCTAAAAGTATTTCTGACATTTCAATAATTGGTGTATCTATTGGTAAAAATCCAAATTTTTCATAGGATTTTTGTATCTTTTCTTTCATTTCATTAAACATTATTTGTTCTTTTGGTAATAATTCCAAAAAACCTGGTAATGTTCTTGGCTCTATTTTATTCATATTTACTTCATTCCTTCCTTACTTTATGTATAAAGTCTATTATATAAATTTCACAGGGGAAATAAATTCCCCCGTGATTTGACAAGTTATCCAACTATTACAATAATCTTTTCTTTTTCTACAGCATTTTTACGTTCATATCGTCCACCCAAAAATATTGAGGGCTCATAATTCTTATCTTTAGATACTTCAAAAACAACATACTCTGCATATATTACCCATTCTCTTGTTATTACCACAATTTCTTCGTCATTCTCATTATATAATAACTCAAGCAATGGCTCTCCGTAGATATTGTACAGAGTAATATAGCTGTCATTGTTATATCTAAAATAACAACCTTTTTCCCGCAACCTCTGTTTGTTTTCGTTGCTGATACTCACGTTAAGCATAAAAACCTCCTTGTCAAAAAAAGCACATATCTACTACGCGTTATATTATAGCAAACAATAATATTTTTTTCAAGGTACTATTATAATATTGCACCAATTTGCAGAATTATGGTATTGCATCAACTTGCACAATTACATAATTTATACAATTATAATATACAATCAATTTGCTCTTTTGTAATACTTCCTTGCCTTAATATTTGAGGGGTTCCGCCTACAACCTTTACAATAGTTGAACTGACTCCTAATTTACTTGCCCCTCCATCTATAAAATAATCTACTTTATCTTTAAATTCTTCTAAAATAACTTCTAACTGTGTTCCACTTGGCTTACCTGAAATATTTGCACTTGGCGTTGCTATTGGTACATTAGCATATTTTACTAATTTTCGCGCTATTTCTGAATTTGGCATACGTACACCTATTGTAGCTTGATTAGCTGTTACAATATTAGGTACAACATTTTTCTTTTTTAATATAATTGTTAATGGACCTGGAAAAAATTTTTCCATTATTTTATATTCCACATCTGTTATATCTTCTGCAATGGAATTTATCATTTGCATGTTAGAAACTAACACACTTGTAGGCTGACTTAAATTTCTTTGCTTAATATTATATAGTCGCTTTACTGCTTCTTCATCAAAAGCATTTGCTCCTATTCCATATACCGTTTCTGTAGGAAACACAACTATTTTTCCTTGCACTATACTTTCTGCTACCTGTTTTAACTTTATATAGTTAATTTCATTTCTGAAATCCAAATATTTCTCCATTTGTTCTACATTCCTTTATAATAATCTAGGTCTTAAACTTAAATAAATTGGTTGTTCTTCTTTTATTCTTGTTGAATTTCCATGCCCTGGGTATACAATTACATCATCTGGTAAAGTTACTAATTTATTTGTAATAGATTTTATTATATTCTCAAAATTTCCTGTTGGTAAATCTGTTCTTCCCCAAGTTCCTTTAAATAAAGTATCACCGGAAAAAAGAAGTTTTTCTTTTTCACAATATAAACAACTTGAACCTGCTGTATGTCCTGGTGTATGAATTACTTTAAATTCAATGTTTCCTAAATGTATTAAATCATCTTCTTCTACTCTTGAGTCTGCATCTATTATTAAGCTATTTTGCTCCCAATTTGTAAAACTAATATTAGGTTCATATAAACCTTCTTTATCAATTCTATGAATTAATATTTTTCCACCTTTAGCTTCTTTAAGCTCTTTTACAGCACCTATATGATCAGCATGGCAATGAGTTAAATATATATATTTTATATTATCTATTTTTAGTACATTTAACATTTCTATTATCTTATCTACTTCTCCACCTGGGTCTATTACCATAGTTTCTTTTGTTTTTTCATCTACTACTATATAACAGTTTGTAACTAATCCAATAAATGAATCTACTTGTAACCTTTTTAATATCATTTGTTTCCTCCTAATTTAGAACCTTGTAATATTTTTTGCATTTGCTATATATTATTTCTACCAATTCATTTTGTTAATTTATCTATTTTTTACGTTTAACCTCATATACACTATCTACTTTTCTTAATGCCTTTAAAATTTGATTTAATTCGTCTAAATTTTCAACCTCTATTGTAAGTTCTGTTATAGCAATTCTTTCTTTATTTGCTCTTGAAGATACAGCCATTAATTTAGACTTACTATCGCTTATTTGTTTTATTATATCTGCAAGCAAGCCATTTCTATCATTTGCATAAATTTCAATATCTACACTATATGCAGATTTATCATCTTCTGCCCAACATACATCTATCATTCTGCTTTCTTCATCTAAAAATAAATCATTTAAATTTTTGCAGTCTGCTCTGTGTATTGAAACTCCTCTACCTCTAGTAATATAACCTACTATATTATCTCCTGGTACAGGGTTACAGCATTTTGAAAGTTTTACTAAACAGTTATCTATTCCTTTTACTATAACACCACTTTTTGAAGGTTTATATGCTTGTTTTTCTTTTGATAATTCTTCAAGCTTTTCTTCCAAATTTTCTTCTTTATGAACTTTTCTATATTCTTCCAATATTCTTGCTATTACTTTTCCGGCAGATATAGCGCCAAAGCCCACACTTGCATACATATCTTCTATACTATTAAATTTATATCTATTTAGTGCACCTGCTATAAATTCTGGCTTAAATAATTCATCATAATCTATTCCAATTCTCTTAATTTCTTTTTCAATTAAGTCTTTGCCTTTTTCAATATTTTCTTCTCTTTGATTTTTCTTAAACCATGCTAATATTTTATTTTTAGCTGTTGAACTTTTTATAAATTTAAGCCAATCTCTACTAGGACCTTTACTATTATCTGATGTTATTATTTCTACTATATCACCATTATTAAGCTTTGTTATAATTGGCATCATTTTACTATTTATTTTGCAACCAGTCATGTGATGGCCAATTTCTGCATGGATACTATATGCATAATCTATTGGCGTGCTTCCACTTGGCAATACTTTTATATCTCCCTTTGGAGTAAATACATAAACTTCATCTTCAAAAAGTTCTGTTTTTAATGTATTTAAGAATTCTTGAGGGTCTTGCATATCCTTTTGCCATTCTAGTGTTTCACGAAGCCATGCTAATTTATCGTCTGTAACTTGAACATTAGCTTTCTTGCCTTTAGCAAAACTTGCTTCTTTATATGCCCAATGGGCAGCAATACCAAACTCTGCAATTCTGTGCATGTCCCATGTACGAATTTGAACTTCAAAAGGTGTTCCTTTATCACCAATTAATGTTGTATGCAAAGATTGATACATATTTGGTTTTGGAACTGCAATATAGTCTTTAAATCTACCTGGCATAGGGTTATATAACTCATGTACAACACCTAAAGCTGCATAACAGTCCTTTACAGAATTTACTATAATTCTTAATGCGAACAAATCGTAAATTTGATCTAATGTACTGTTATCCCTTTTCATTTTCCTATAAATACTATATAAATGTTTTGCCCTTCCTGTCATTTCGCACTCTATTTTTTGCTTTTTTAATTCCTGTAATATATTTTTTTGTATTTTATCTATAAACTCAAGTCTTTCATCTCTTTTTCTGTCTATTCCTTCGACTAACTCTCTATATTCCTCTGGGTATAAATATTTAAAACCTAAATCTTCTAACTGCCATTTCAATGAATACACACCCAAACGGTTTGCAAGAGGTGCATATAAATCCATTGTTTCTTTAGCATTTGCAATTTGCCTATCTCTTGATAGATATTTTAAAGTTTTCATATTATGAAGCCTATCAGATAATTTTATTAAAATTACTCTTATATCTTTACCCATTGCAAGAAACATTTTTCTGTAATTTTCAACTTGTTCTTCTTCTACACTTTCATAGTTAAGCTTACTCAATTTAGTTACTCCATCAACCATTTCTGCAATTTCTAAACTAAATTCATTTACTATATCTTGGTATGTAGCATCTGTATCTTCTACTACATCATGAAGAAGTGCTGCACAAACTGTGCTATCGTCTAACCCCAACTCTGCTAATGTATTTGCCACCTGTAATGGGTGTACTATATATGGTTCACCAGATTTTCTTTTTTGATCACCGTGTTTCGCCTTGGCATAATTGTATGCCTTCAAAATAAGCTTTGAATCTGATTTTCTATTATTCTTTTTCATTTTATTAATAACATCTTCTATTGTTACGCTTTTTTCTAATTCTTGCATATTAATCCCCTCACAACGATTTCATTACGTCTTTAACATTTATTTGAACACTTTCCATTCCGTTAAATTGATTTATTTCTAAACTTCCTACAATGTCAATTTTATCACCAATTAAATATTCATCAACTAAATTTCCTAAATTAAAGCCTATTGCATCTATTGAATAATTATCTTCTTTTAAGCACATTTTTATGTGTTTTCCTTCTGATAATGTCCTTATTGAACTTATTTTCAAATTTTTAAATAAGAATAGTGGCATTTTATTTGCTTCTCCAAAAGGCTCTAATAACTTAAGTTCACTTACTGCTACTATACTTATATCTTTTAAAGAAAGCTGTTTATCTATTTGAATAACAGGTATTATCTCGCTAATATTGCTATTTTCTGCGTACTCTTCAAATTCTTTCTTAAATTTACCAAAATTATTTTTTTCTACCGTTATTCCTATTGCCATAGAATGCCCACCAAATCTATTTATATATGTTTTACATTCATTTAATGCTTTATATAGGTCAAAGCCTGGTATGCTTCTTCCAGAACCTTTTCCCTCATTTCCTTCAAAACAAATTAATATACTTGGCTTAAAATACATATCTGTTATTTTAGATGATACTATTCCTATTACACCATGATGCCACCTTTCATCTCCTAACACAATTACAGCCTTCTCTCCATTTTCAGTTCTATCTTTTTCTATTTTTTGTATTGCTTGATTAAATATTTCTTTTTCTGTTTCTTGACGCTCTCTATTATATTCATTTAATTTGTTTGATATTTCCATTGCTTCCTTCTGATTATCTGATAAAAATAATTGCAAAGCTAGTTTTTCATGTCCTAATCTTCCACAAGCATTAATTCTTGGAGCTAGTCCAAATGATATTGTAGTTGAATCTACTTTTTTATAGCCTGATGCTTCTAGTAAAGATTTTAGCCCCACATTTTTTGTTACTTGAGCTAATTTTAGCCCTAACTTCGTTATAACTCTATTTTCGTTCACTAATGGAACTATATCAGATATTGTTCCAACTGCTACTATATCTAAATATTTTAAATATTCCTTCTCATCTAAATTATACCTTATACTTATTGCTTGTATTACTTTAAATACCACACCTACTCCAGCTAATTGATTAAATGGATATTCATTATCCTTTCTTTTTGCATCAACTACGGCTAAAGCATTTGGAAGCACTTCTCCCGGCTCATGATGATCTGTTACTATTGTTTGTAACCCCAATGAATTTGCATAATCTATTTCTTCTAATCCTGATATTCCACAGTCTACTGTAATCATTAAATCATATTTTTTCTCTACTATTTTATCTATAGCATCTTTATTCAAGCCATACCCTTCATCTAATCTATTTGGAATGTATGAATCTACCTCTAAGCCTCTTTCTGCCAAAAACTGTTTTAATACTGTTATACTTGTAATTCCATCAACATCATAATCTCCATATATTATTACTTTTTCTTTCTTTTCAATAGCCTCTTGTATTCTATCTATTGCCTTTTCCATATCTGGCATTAAATATGGATTATGAAAATCATTTCTCGTAGGATTCAAAAAAGTTCGTATGTCTTCATCATCAACAATATTTCTATTATACAATATTGTTGCTAGCAATTTATTTATTTCATACTCATTTGATATTCTATTTACTTCTTCTTCATTTACATCATATATTTGCCATTTTTTATTCATATAAACTTTTTCCTCCTATTCTAAACTATTAGGGACGGGGTTAAATAGTTTAGTACATTAATGATTTATAAACTATGAGGGACGGGGTTAAATAGTTTAACAAAAATATTTTTAAATTATTGTTCTACAATATAGAACAAAATTGTTAAACTATTTAACCCCGTCCCTCATAGTTTAACTTAAAATTAGATTAGTACTAAACTATTTAACCCCGTCCCTAATAGTTTAGCTCGTTATTCCTGCCACAATTAAGTATATAATAACTTTCAAGCAACAATTAACAAATAATACAAATTGCGTTGACGGTATACCTATTTTATTTATTCTTTGATATTCATTTGCTATTTTTTCTACATCTTCTTTAGATATATCTGCATTTTCTTTGCTATATTCTTCCATATATTCTTTTGAAAGAAATTCAGCTTTTGTCATAGCATCCATTTCTAAAAATGAACGTACAACATAATATATAAAACTCATTATTATAAAAATAACTGCAAAAAATAATTTATTCTTTATAACATTGAATATTGTAAGAACTGTAAATACTATAAATGATAATATATATATGTTTGAATATATAAAATTAAATATTAGTAATTTCCTATTTTGTATAGAATGTAAGCACTCATGTGCTATTGTTTGCATTCTTGTATAGCTATTTTTTATATTTGCTATTAAAATTGTATCTGTTATTGCTATATATAAACTTGCTTCTTTATCTGTATTTTCCTTTATTTTTACTTTTGTATTATTTAACTTTTTTAAAATAGTTTTACATATTTGCTTATTTTCTGGAAATTTTTGAGATAATTTGTCTAATTCTTCATTTTCTCCTGCTTGTTTCATTTTCTTGAAATTTACTTCAAATACTACAAACATAATTATTGCAAATATTACTATAATTCCAGCTAATATAAACAATTCCATTTTTCTTTATTTTTCCTCCGTTTTTCGACCATTTTTACTCTTTTGAAACAATTATCGATTATATTTTTTAAAATATATCATACTTATTTAGGTTTTTCAATGAATTTTAGGTTAAAATATGGTATTTTTTTACATAATTTAAAATAATTTAAAATGATATTTATTAAAAAATGCACCCCGTTTAGTAAACACTAAATAGGGCGCACTTTATTACAACACTTCTTTTACTGATTCAGCTATTATTTTATTAACATCTGCTATCATTACATTAAATTTCACTTCTAAATCGAAATAATTTTTTATATCTTTATTTTCTATAAGTATTCCATACATTTCTTGAAGTTTTTTCGTTTTTTCTTCATCTTGTTTTTCTCCTTGCATTACAAGAAGTTGAACTTCATATCTTAATTTTTCAAAATCATCAATTTTAGCTTTTAATTCAGCATCTGCACATACTTTTTCTTTTGCTTTTTTATATTCTAAATATTCATTTGAAGTTTTTATCTCTTGTGCTAACCTGTTTGCTGTATCATATACATTCATTTTTATTTCTCCTCGTATAATATGTTTATAAGGTTTATTTAATATAGATTTTATAAACATATTCTTTATTTAATATTTTATTTTAAAT
>CANQDO010000017.1 GCA_947593355.1 uncultured Clostridia bacterium
ACCTCCAAAATCTCTACTTTTTATACTTGAATTATATCATTAAAGTATTGATTTGTCAGTATTTTTTCATATTTTTATACACAAAAATTCCAGCGATTTCTCACTGGAACTTTTGCTTTCGGGGTTCTATTTTAGGACACCCTCTTTTTTATCTATTGCATTTTTCTATTTTATTTGTATATTTTTATTTTTCTAAGTCTTAATAAAATTTAATTATTAATTATTTTTTAATTATTTACACCATGTGTTACCATTGCTGTTGCTGTGGTTATTCTGTCAAATGAATATCCATTAGATTTAGCATAATCTATAATTCTTGGTAAAGCTTGTAATGTTTTTGTATTTCCTGAAAAGTCATGCATTAGTACAACATTTGCTCTTTTTTTACTTAAGCCATTTACTACATTATTATAAACTCCATCACTTGTGCTTACTCCTCCAGAATCTCCTGAACCAACATTCCAATCAAAATATCTATAGCCTTTTGCAACCATAAATTTCGTAAGCCTTGACATTATTCCTGGATTATATTTACTTACAGTATTTGAGCTTCCTCCTGGAAATCTTGTTAAAATAGTATCCACTCCTGTAGAAGCCTTAATTTTTTCTCTTAATTTTGTTACATTTTCTAAATATATTTCTTCTGATTTGTATATTTGTGAATAGTCATGCGAATATCCATGTATTCCTATACTATGACCCTCATTTACTATTCTTTTTACTAAATATTCTGTAGCATCACTATAATTTAATATAAAAAATGTAGCTTTTACATTTTTTTCTTTTAATACATCTAATATTTTAGGCGTTATACTTGTACTAGGACCATCATCAAATGTTAAATAAATTACTCCTGGAACTGATACTCCTCCGGTATCTGTTTTTTCTACAACTACAACAGATAAAGTTGATTCTCCAACATTTCCTGAACTATCTGTTGCTTTGTAATGTACTTGATAAGTACCTTTTTTACTTGTGTCTACACTACCTTCTGTTACTATAGTTGATGACACGTCTCCATTAATTTCATCTACTGCTGTTGCGCCTTTTTCCTCATATTTTTCGCCCACATATAATACTAATGTTGAACTTTCTCTATTAATTTTTACTTCTGGTGGTACATCATCTACAATATTTACTATTCTATCCACTACAGCTTCATTTCCTGATGAATCCTTTACAGTATATGTCATTTTAAATTGACTATCACTTAAATCAGTTCTTACTGATGTAACATTACTTGTTATATCTCCATCATAATTATCCGTTGCAGTATAACCAAGTTCTGTAAACTTTGTTGCTTTATATGATTGATTAACTTCATTTCCACCTTCTAATTTTATTTCCGGCTTTTCTTTATCTACCACACTAATTTCTATTTCTTCCTCTATATTGCTACTTAAATACGGCATACTGTATTTTACTTTATATGTACCAATCTTCGATAAATCTACATCTCCTACTATTTTACATTCATCTTTTATATCTTTTCCATGATATATTACATCTGGGTTTTCAAACTTTCCATCAGTTTGAAAAGCTACAGTATATTCATTTCCATTAATAATCTTTGGTACTTCAAAAACATATTGAGCTCCTATTCCTAAAACCGCCAAAGCCAATATAACTATTGTAACTATTAAAAATGTTTTCTTCTTCCTTCGCGTTAATGCCATTATAAAGAATAAAACCACAATAAATACTATTACACTTGCTATTTCTATCCAATAAATTTTTGACATTTTTCTTCCCCCTATTTCCCATATTTATATTATAACACTACGTTCAATTTTGGCAAGATTTTTTGTAGAAATATGTCAAAAAAACACAAAAAATAATTTATTCTATATTTTTTCATACAAAAAGAACTTCATAAAAATGAAGTTCTTTAATAAATTCTTATTTATAATTATTCTGCTGATTCAGCTGCTGGTTCTTCAGCTTCTGGAGCTTCATAAGCTTCTAATATAGCTTTTTGAATTTTCTCCCTTGTTTCAGCATTGATTGGATGAGCTATATCCTTGAATTCTCCGTTTGGAGTTTTTCTACTTGGCATAGCAATAAATAATCCATTTTGGCTTTCGATAACTTTAATATCATGTACTGCGAATTCGTTATCGAATGTTACAGAAGCAACTGCTTTCATTCTGTTTTCTGAATTTACTTTTCTTAAACGTACATCTGTTATTTGCATTTTGAGCACCTCTTTCTACTAGTATAAATATTTTGTACACATATTTAGTATGTACAATAATATTATTCGTCAAAAAAATATTTTTTCCTTCTAGTTTTTACAAATTTTAAAAATTTTTTACTTTTAATATGTTATATATACTAATTTTTTTACATATTAATATTATTAAAAACTTTTATACTTATTATAATTAACATATTTTAAAAAAAAATACATATTATATAACAATATATAATAAACTTTACATTGATTCATTTTAATTTTATATACAACATAAAAACTTGCAAAAAAACTATTGAAAAAATAATTATATCATTATATAATGATGCATAGACTATTAACATAAAGGAGTGTGCTTGAATTGGTAATTATGGACGATTTAAAAAAATATAAACATATTCACATGCTTGGCATTGGTGGGGTTAGTATGAGTGGCATTGCAGGAATATTAAAGCATCTTGGTTTTACCGTTACTGGCTCTGATAGAACACAATCTGACATAACAAATAGATTAATGTTTGAAGGTATTCGTGTTACTATAGGGCATGACTTTGAAAATCTATCTACGGCAAATCTTGTAGTATATACTGCAGCAATAAAACAAGATGACCCTGAACTTGTTAAAGCTAGAGAACTTAATATTCCTACCGTTGAAAGAGCAGATTTTTTAGGAGAACTAACAAAAGCGTTTTCAGAAACAATTTGTGTATCTGGAACACACGGAAAAACTACAACTACTTCAATGATTTCTGTTTGTTTCATGGAAGCTGGGCTAGATCCTTCTATACAAGTTGGTGCCACATTAAAACAAATAAATGGAAATTACAGAGTTGGAAACAGTGATTATTTTATTATAGAAGCCTGTGAGTATGTAGAAAGTTTCTTAAAGTTTTATCCTAAAGCAGAAGTTATTCTTAATATTGATAATGATCATTTAGATTATTTTAAAAATATCGAGAATATAAATAATGCTTTTATAAAATATGTTAAATTATTACCAAAAACAGGCTTATTAGTTGTAAATATTGATGATAAATATTGTTCAGAACTTCATAAATACACTCCTGCCAAAATTGTTTCTTATGGAATTGAAAATGAAAGAGCAAATTTTGTTGCAAGGAATATTACATTTAATAAAAATGGCTACCCTACTTTTGATGTATACCACAATAATTTCTTTTATTGCACTATTGAATTATCTGTTCCTGGGCTTCATAATGTTTCTAATGCACTTGCTTGCATAGCTTTATGTGATACTTATGGAATATCTAAACCAGATTTAAAATCTGCTTTAAAGAAATATACTGGTGCACACAGAAGGTTTGAATTTGTAAAATCATATCAAGGTGCCAACATATATGATGATTATGGTCATCACCCTACAGAAATTAAAGCAACAGCAATGGCTTTAAAGAAAAAGCAATACAATCATTCATGGGTTGTTTTTCAACCTCACACATACAGTAGAACTCAAAGCTTATTAGATGACTTTGCAAATGCTTTAACTAATTTTGATAATATAATTGTTACTGACATTTATGCTGCTAGAGAAATAAATACATACAACATTTCTTCTCAAGACTTAGTAAATAAAATTAGGTCTCTTGGCAAAAATGCTTTATATATTTCTAATTTTAATGATATTGTTAATTATTTAAAACAACATATTCAAAAAGATGATATTATATTAACTTTAGGTGCTGGAACAGTAACTCAAATAGGCTCTATGTTCTAAACTAATAGGGACGGGGTTAAATAGTTTAATACAATAATATAATTTTATAGTTAACGTTAAACTTTTAGGGACGGTACTGAATAGTTTAGTGGAATAATTGTTTTATATACAAACATTAATAATTTCCACTAAACTATTCAGTACCGTCCCTAAAAGTTTAACTAAATAAAATTAGAAATTAAATTGTATTAAACTATTTAACCCCGTCCCTATTAGTTTAGTTTCATCTCTTTTAGCATTAAATCTGCAAAAACACCATAACCAGTTGTTGGATCATTTACTAACACATGAGTAACAGCCCCAACAAATTTTCCATCCTGTATAATTGGTGATCCACTCATTCCTTGAATAATGCCACCTGTTTTTTCTAAAAGTTCTTCATCAGTAACCTTTATAAGCATACTTTTATTATTAGAATTATTGTTGTAATATATTTTTTGAATTTCAATATCATAATATTTTTTATTTCCTGTTTCTATTTCACAAATAATTTGTGCTTTGCCGGTTTTTATTTTATCTCTTGATAATACTTCCATTTCATTTTTATTTGATACCTCTAAACTACTTGCTGTTTCTAATTTTCCAAATATTCCAAAACTTGTATTATTATATACTTCGCCAAGCTTGCTTCCACCATCTATTGTTCCCCTTAATTCTCCTGGAACTCCTTTTTGTCCTTTCATTATTGATAATATATGTGCTTTTACTAATTCACCACTTGCTATTTTTACTAAACTTCCTGTATCTATATCTGTTATTCCATGACCTAAAGATGCAAATTGTTCTGATATAGGCTCATAAAAAGTAACTGTTCCTACTCCTGCTGCAGCATCTCTTACCCATAATCCTAATTTATATTCGTTTTCGCTTGTTTTGGCCGGAATAATATTTGCCACCATCTCGGTGTCATTCTCTTCTTTTACATATTTTACTTCTAATTCTTTCCCTTTAGATTTATTTACCGTTTCTACTAAATCATCTGTACACGTTATTTCTACGTTATCTATTTTTATTATTCTATCTCCTTCTTCTATTCCTGTATTTTCATATGGTTTGTTACCCTCTATATCTGACATTCCAACTACTAATACACCTTTTGTGTATAATTTCATACCTATTGAATCTCCTAAAGGTATTACTGTTGTTTTTGGAATAACGCTAACTGATATATTTTTTAATGGTATAGTATCGAAAATACTTACTCCTAAATCTATTTTTCCTGTAATATTACTTTTCGCTTCATTATTTTGATATGCTTCACCATTTTCTAAATTTCCCGTTTCTCCTGAAACCTCTTCAATAGTTGTATCAACTTTGTATTGCTCTAAATTAGGGTTAGTTGTTGCTATTTGCTTTATATTTATTCCCCATAATCTTGATACTTCCACGTTCTCCCCTTGCATAATTATGATACTATTAGGCATTAATGTAATATTTGCTACATACATATATATTATTAGCAAAAAAAATAATACAATTAACTTCTTAAAAATTTTCATAATAAAAATTTCCTCCGTTAATTGTATTTTACCCATTTTTAAATTTTAAATTCTTAATATATAACTTAAACATATTTAATAAATTTATTTAACTTTATACCACACACTTTAAAATTATTTAGCTTCCATTCATTAAACTAATTGATTCATACAAATTGTATTTTTCCCTTGCCATAGTTGTAAAATATTTTTCTCTCACTTTTTTAAATTTTTCCTCTTTTATTGTATTACTTGTAGGCTCTCCATATTCATTTAAAATTGTAATTTCACCATCTATAAATTCATCTAAATCATATAAGCCTCCAACATTTACTATACATTCATAGCAATATAAATATGGCGTTTTATCATCAACCTGTTGCGGCATAAAATATACTGTATTTCCATTAGATACATTTACCTTTTGCCTTGCTATTTGCAAGTTTGTGTATGCTCCCATTATTTTTATATTATCATTATCTTCTGCTTCTTCTATTAAATGTTTACAATTTGGTTTATGATATGTATATTTGTCTATTCCATCTACTGTTTCCTTTGTTAATATAACTATTGAACCTTCACTTATAAATTCTTTATTTTGATTATTTGAAATTACGCAATAATTATTATACATTTTTGTTCCTATTGGTAAGCCTTGCATATATGTAGTAATGCATACTTCTGTATATATTTTTTCCCAATCTTCTTCAGTTAATTTTGGTAATACATATTCATAGCCACTTGTTGACTCTGCATTAAAATTAGCAAGTGCAGCAATTAAACTTGTTTCTAATCTATTTCTCATTATAGCCCTTCTATGAGTTTCAAATACTGATGATGATTTTTCAGGATCATTTGTAGTGCTATTAAATTCAAATATTTTTTGATATTTTCTTATATTAGAATCTGGATCTACTTCATATGTATTATTAGTTTCAAATTCGATTGTATTTCCATTTTCATCTATAGCATTCTGCTCTGTTATAGAGCCTAAATTATCTTGTACCCATTTTGAAAATTTATATGCCTCTATATAATAATTAATTGCACTTCTATTTCCATTTATTGTACTAACTGCATAATTTATTGTATCTATATTATTGGCTGAAACCGGCGTCTTTTCAAAATTTTCATACCAGAAATATTGATATTGATCTTTATCCCAATAAACCTTCCTATTATTATAAAAAGTATAAGGATATGTTCCCTTCATTGTTGTAATATTTCCTGTTGTATTATCTCTTTGTTTAATTATAAGTGTTTCACTTAAATTTTCAAGACCAATATCTAAACCTTTATATTTTATATTTTTAATCTCGTCTTCACGTCCAGTATTTATTAAATTTATAGTATTGCTATCTATATTAGATGGATTTATTAAAAACCCCGTTTTTGTTACATAAATTCCATTTACCATTCCATATATAGTTATTGCATTATCTAAAGTATAATTAATTACACAGTCTGTATTATCCTTTTTATATCTACAAGAATAATAAATATATGGCTGTAATCCATACTCATATTCATTAGCATTTCGCGTATTTGCATATCTTCCATATACATAGTAGCCATCATATAATGTATTTACAATTACAGGAGTATAACTCCTTAATGTATCTGCATTGATATTTATACTTGAACTTAACGAATCATAAAAAGTATTTATTTCTGCCTCTATATCTCTTATCTTCGAATCACTAACTGAAGAATATCTATTATTTACTGTATTTAATTGAAATGCTTTTATTGCATCATAAGTAGCATTCATAAGTTTCATATTATAATCAGACTGCAAAGTAATAGTTTTTACTTGAGAGTCTAAATACACACTCATTATGAATGTTATTGGAACTATCATAACAATAAATATAACAATTAAATGTTGTAACTTCATTTGTTTTAACCTCTCTATATTAAACAAGACAGTTTTAAATTCAATACATCTAATAATTTAGATGTTAAATTAAAAACTGCCCCCTTTTCAAATATTATTATAGTATTTATCTATTTCCATTTACTGTAACTATGCCACTATCTTGTGCTGCAATTTGTGATGCATCATTTCCCGCAAGTGAATAAAAGAAACTTCTTAAAAGATCTGCTATTGTTTGATTTGTATTTTTTACACTAACAACAACTCTATCTCCTTCTTTTAACACTATTTGGTTATTTTTTGCTAATTCATCTTCTACTTGAGCCGTATACAAAACATAATATGTATTTTCACCTATTTTCGTAATTTCCGTTTGTGTTGTTTTTACACCAGGGTTTTCATCTAGTATTTGTAATGTAATTTCTGGTTCAACAATTAGACCACCTGAAGAAGCTGAAGCAATAAATTGTGTCCAATCACTTTGCGTCAATTTTCCAGTTGTTCTGACTTTATCTACTAAATCATTTGTAACTGTTTGCAAAGCTAATTGAGATATATCGTCATTTCTTTCAGATAGAGACATTAAAGGAAATACAAATAATACTACTGCAGTTAAACCTATAACTACAACAACAATTAATGTATTTTCCATAATAATCAACCTCCTATTTCTTAAAAAATTTCTCAAATTACTTTATCTTCAGATTAATTGTTAGTTATAAGAGTATATGTTATTACTCTTTTCTTATTTTTTCTTAATATACTTGTAGTTTCTCCATCAATTGTTATTGTGGTACCTGAAGATTCTACTTCTCCGCTTTCGTCACGCTCATATATGTATTCTCCAAGTTCTTCTACAAATTTTGGATTGTTTACATTTCCACCATTACTTTGTATTAGTTTTGTAATTCCATCATACTTAGTATTTCTAGAAACATTACCATCAGGAGATACAAAAGTCTCTCCATTTAAAAAACAATCTATATTATGCTTCATATCACTTTGCTTTCCAGACCATGGTTCACGCCTTTTTATTTCTTCATCCACATCAAATGAACAAATATCATAAATTCGATTATCAGTTGCTGATATGTCACCCCAATAATTTTGCCATCTATAATCTCCCCAAAGTACTTTACCAGAATATGTTGCTTTATAAGGAGATTTTGACCTATACAAAATTAAGTTTCCATTGTTTGCGCCACTATATGTAACTTCTCCTGTTTCCTTGTTATAAGTACCTACTTTAAATATTACTGTATAATTTTCTCTATAATATTTGTACAATGTTGGTATTACTGTTTCTAAACCAACAACTCTTTTTTGGTATTTTGACATAACTTCATTATCATCATAAGTATAGTAATCATAATAATTTGTTTCATCTTGCATTTCTACAACTGCATCTGATGTAGATTTTGCTTGTGTAAACATTACCATACTAATTGTTAAAGCCATTCCAAATACAATAACAGCAAAGGCTATTTTTAAAGCTTCTACAGCATTTTCCATATTCTTTTCTTCCTATTCTAGGTTTACTTTCCAGCTAAATCTCTAACATGAATTGCACATACTAAATTACTATATTGATCATATTGAACTGTAACACTATATGTTTTTCCTGATTTTATCTTTGATTTCATATTTACTGCTGATTGTATATATTTTTCTGAATCTTCTCCACCATCACTACCTGCTTTTCCTGAATTCTGATTATCTGTAAAGTCATCACCTTCATCAATATATACTTGTCTTGTAACATCATCCTTGTTTTGTGCATTGTGTTGTCTTACAACCTCACATAAAGTTAATACTCTAGAACCTTTTACTGATGGACCTGCATATTTTGTAAACTGATCATTAAATTGTTGCACCTCAAATTGATCTATCTGTGAAGTAGAATCAACATTAGATGTTTGCATAAATACTGCCATACCTAAACCTATAATTAATACCGCTAATATTATTGCTCCTGCGATAATTAGAGCTTTTGATGCATTCTCCATAATAATTTCCTCCCTTGTTTTTTATATATTAATTAAAATTTAAAAATTAATAACTACATTTGTTCAATAAATAGACTTTTTACTGCTTTTGTTTTTTCGTGATACTCTATGTTTGTACACTTAAAAGAAATTGCTCCAAAATTCTTTACAAATTCTATAGACCCCTGCCTTGCAATGTTTTCCATTCTATATATAAATTCTTCATCATCTTTTCCTTTAAACTTTACTGTAATTATTATAGAATTTGTATCATTTTCTTGATATTCTCCCTTTTCGTTTTTTGCAACCTCATTTTTTTCGTTTAAGTCTATTGTTTTATTAATTATTGAGATTATATCTGTTCCTAACACCTCTACATTGTAATATGATTCATAGTCTGAATTTACTTTTTGTAATTCTCTTAATTTACTTTGATAAACATTATTACAATATACAACTGCTGTTATTACTATAATCGCTATTATTATAAATGATATTATTATCTTTTTCAATATAACCTCCTATATTTTATTATACCACTTTTATTAGTATAATTCAACTTTTTTAGCCTTTATTATCTATTTTTCTAATTTATTGGTGTAATTTTCATATATTTTATTCTATTAGTATCTGCACTAATTCGTATATTTTCCACAACACATTCGTAATACTTAGTTTTAGCTACCATTTTTCCTGTTGCTAGATCCATAGTTTGTATTATTGAATTATCTTCCATAAACTTTATTTTATCACTATCGCTTTTATTTTCAAAATAATTATATCTTTCCTTTTTACTATTTTCCACATCTATTCTTACATAATTTGTTGCATCAGAATCTCTATCATCTAATGTATAACCACTATCCGCATCATAAAATCCATAGTTTGTATTATTTTCTTTTGCACAATTTGCTATTGTAACTATGTCATGAGCAGTAATTAATACTCGTTTTGATTCTAATTCCTCATCAGTCATATCATCACTTAAATAACTTACATATCTTAAAAAGTTATCATTAAATTGACTATCTTTCGTAGCAGCCATTTTTTTTTGCGCATTTTCTGAATATTCAGAAAATATATTAAAAAGTGTAACTCCGACTGAAATTATCATAACTCCAAGTAATATAGATGCTGCCATTATTAATGCTTTTGACGCATTTTCCATTTTTATTTCCTTTCCTTTTAGTTTGTAGTTGCTTCTTTGAAACTCATTCCGCTTACTCTTCCATTTATATCATATTCTACATTTGTACAAGAAAAAAACTTTGCTCTAAATGATGTAAGTGCAGAATTAAGTGCTGTATAAAGTTTTATATCTTTTTCTACTGCCTTTACTCCCCCAGATAATCCATCAACTTTCATTGCCTTATTATATTGATCAACTAAATCTTTTGTATCCCTTCCTAAAAAACTATTTGCATTTATTTGATTTTGGTATTGAATTTGTAAATCTATTAATGTGTCTATTGGTTTCCCCCTTGCCTTATATGTTGTTTCAATGTTTGCTATTTTATTTTTTATACTGTTTAAAGCATTCGTTAATTTATCTACACTATTTGGTGCTTTTACAGTATATGTGCCCTTTTTTATGTCATAATTTCTGCCATCACTTTCATCATATCCTAAACTAGTTAATGTTATTTCATCTTCTATTGTAATATGTAGTTCAATCGGATCATACTGTTTGTCGTCATTTGCCTCCATTACATTATAATCTTCTGCTCTATTTATAATAGATATAATATCACTTCCATATAAAACTCTCTTATCAAATTGTTCAAACCTTTTATTATATTCTAATATATCTGCAAGCTCTTGTTCTCTTTGTTCTTCAGCTTTAGACTCATTCATTCTATTAAATGCCAACACTACCAAACCTATTACTAATAAGCTTATTAGAATTTCACCTGCCATCAAAAGTGCTTTTGATGCATTTTCCATTTTTCCTCATTCCTTTCATCTAGTCTAAAGCATGTATATTTATACTACATTGAAGATAATGTATTAAATGAATCAGTCATACTTGATAATCCTATAAATACCAATGGAACAATTAAATAGCCAACAAATAATACTACCATAGGTGCAAAACCTATTCCTTTTCCTATCATACCTTTTTTAGAAATTAACCTTTCATTTGATTCCTTTCTTTTTGCTTGATAATAATCTCTTTCTGTATCTAACTCATCAAATGCGTCCTTAATTGGTATTTTTTCAACTGCAGATTGAAGGCTTTGAATTATACGTATAAAATCTTCATAAGTTACATCTTCTTTCATTGCCTCTAATGCTTCCCAAGCACCACTTTCATAGTTATTTATACATTTACTTAATGGATCTTTAAAGATATTAGCATACCTTTCAAGCCATTCTAGTATAATTTCAACATTAACTCTCTCTATTCTCATAAGCATAAGTATTATTGTTTGGAATTGCATTACTTCGTCTTCCATTTCTAGTTGACGCATTTTTGTTTGGAATATTAACATAAGTATTGGTGCCATATAAGCAATCATAGCAATTACCATTGCTCCTAACACTTCTACCCAACTTAAATATTCACTATTTACAATTCCTATTTTTCCTATAACTCTTTCTGCTGCTTTTTCTATTTCAGCATCTTTAGCATGCGAATAAGTATCATTTATTCTTCCACTCTTCATTGCTGCAGCAATTTTATCTTGTTTTAAATTTGCCTCATTTTTAAATGCATTTATATAATCATTATCCGACTGTGTTAGTTCCATGGCACTTTTTTGTGCCTTTTCAGTCATCGCGCCTATAATGTCATACGTTGTTGTAGGATCTGTATAAACATTGTTAATTGTTATTTGATGTAGTTGGCTAAACAAGAATAATGAAACAAAAAACGACACAATGCATAATGTTAACCTATTAATATAAATCCATTCAATTTTGTCTTTACATGCTGCATCTTTCATTTGTTTTTTTATCTTTCTATTTTCTTTTGTTCCTTCTTTTGGTATAAACAAATCTACTATTTTCTTTATTGGCTTTATTCTATATAATTTTTCTTGCCATGGATTTTCAGTATTTTTTGTATTCATAGATGTTGAACCATTATCTTTTAATTTTCTAGTTAATATGTAACATACAAATGTTAATACTAATAATAGTATTTGTACTAACATTCCGTCCTTTCCTTGATAGAATGATGCTGTAAAACTAAATTGTGATACTGCCCAATTTTTAATTGGCTCTATTGCAAGCATTGGCACTATTGCAATTACTGATAAACTTTGAAATACATAATTTAATTTATCTCTTTTTAATATTTCAAGTTGCATTTCTTGAGTAATATTGTTTAAATTTTTTAAGTACAATGATGCTCCGTCAACTTTTCTATCACCAAACTCTTTTGTAAGGTAAGATACCCCTGCAAACTCTTTTAAGTAACTATTTGGAGCTATATCATAATATTTTTCCAGTTCTGATTCTGGATCATTTGATATTAATACTTCATATATCTTTTCTGCTTGTCTTGACATTTCCGGATTATCGTCATCTTGTGCTGTTTGATATATTGCTTCCTCTACCATGTTAAATTCATTATAAGCATGTCTTATTTGTGAAAAGAAATGTATTTGCTGTTTTAATAAGTTGTTATCAATCTTATCTACCATTCCATCTATTACTGTGTCTACCATAAATACTTCAAATATTAATAATATGCACATTAATAGTAGATTTTTGCTAGTTAATATTATTATTCCTATAGTTAACGGAATTATAATTAGTAATGCTTTTGTCAAAATTTTTGAAGCTCTATTTCTTGTTAAATATTCATCATCTAAATTTATTATTTCAAGCCTTCTTCTCAATTTTAGTATATATCTTTTTAAAAATGGCGTTTTTAAATAAAACATATACAATTTTTGATACATTACTTCCATTGAGAAACTAGACTCTTTTGTTCCAGCCTGTAATTGGTTTATATATTTTTTATCTTTGTTATTCTTATTTATATAAATATATGCTATTATTATTGCTACAAGTAGTGCTGCTACACCACCCATCATATATAGTAATATATCTTGTGACATGTTTTATTTCACCTCTATTCTATGCTTGATTTAATGGTTTTCTTCCTCTTCTTTGATGTTGTGTACTACTTTCTTCTTTTTCTTCATCTTCATATCTTGCTACTTTCATTCCCCAATTTCTTTCTATGAATTTAATAAAATCTTCCGCATCTGCATCATCCATATTATTTAACATTTCTCTAATGTTGTGATCAGTTATTCTATTTGTTAATACATACTCTCCATCATGATACTCTAATATGTTTTGGTACCTATATAATTCTCTATTAGTTGTTTTAGTAAAATAATATGTAGCATTATCTATAAATTTATCTAATTTCCCTTCTATTGTTTTTTCTTTTCTATGATCAAATGTATATTCATTTTTTTGCTCTACTGGTATACACTCAGTTACTCTTTCTATATATCTTCTTCCTCTAAAGTCTTTTACTAAGTGTATATCAAAATTTAATACTTGTACAACTTGCTCTTCTGCTGTTCTTTCATCTTTGAACACTCCTGCTCTTAACATTGAGTTACGAAGTGCTGTTACTAAGTCTGGAAAAGTTTTAGCATGGTGAGTAAATAATGTAAATTTAGATGCAACCTGTGCAGATTGAATCATCCAAGATGCAACGGGGTCTGTTGCAACCTCACCTATGATATTAACAGAACCGTCAGTTTTCTTTTGAACGTCCAAACAGTCTTGTCCAGATACTGTTTCAGTTTCACGCATTGATAATATATTTCTTGTTGGATATATTTTTCTTAAGTGTAACTCGAATGCAGTTTCTGTAATACGAAGGTTCATTGTTTCGTATATATTTTCTATCATTGCCATAAGCATTGTTGTTTTTCCGACATCCTTGCTCTCCTGTAAGTGATATAATTCTTGCACCTTTTACTAAATATTTTAATAATTCAATTGCTTCTTCCTTTCCAGGAAATCTAATAATTTGCTCTAATGTTGCACGCTTTACGTCGAATTTTCTTACAAAGAATGCCCATGTTTCAGACATACTTGGTCTTACAACAACAACACGCGAACCATCTTTCATTTCATTAATTTTATAACCATTGGTATCTGATAATTGACCTGGGTTATTATATTTATAAATATTTTGACATACTCTTTTTAATTCTGCCTCTGTTCCAAAAGATAAGAACTCTAAACGTATAGATTTACCTTGGAACATTATCCAAATACTATCACAAGCACGTGGAACCTTATGATCTAGCATTTGTTCTATATAATCTCCATCTGTTTGTGCAACTTGGCTTAAAAAGCTTTCTGGTAATCCAGATACACCACCTGAAATACCATCTATATTCATATCTCTTATTTCATCTATTGTACTATATCCTTTATAATGTTGATATATTCTTTGTACTACTACATTTAATTTGTCTTGGAAAGTTAACATTAAATTTTCTTTTTCATATATTTCATTTATTTCACTACTTGTTATTACATATGATGGTTTAGCTTCACCTTCTACATACTTTAACCTTGCTAAATCATATTTCTTTATTATTTCAGTTAGTGCTTCATATGCAAACTCTTGCTTGTACATATACAATATAATTTCAAATTTATCTTGTGCTGTTAAAAGTGATGGTATATCAAATGGAATTGCTTTAGAAATATTTAATTCAGTAACTCCATATTCTTTTGACAATAAATCATATATTAATTCTTTTATATATTTTTTATCATTAACATCTCCATAAGTACAACCTTTTAACGCCTTTTTTAATTCGTATTTCTTGTTCTTTCTTCTTTTCAATTCCTCTTCAGATAAACCTATATCATAAAGGTTTATTTTTGTTATTTCATCTAATCTCTTTTTTATAAAAGCAGTCATAACTTCTAATGTATATGTTTTATCATCTACATTTATTTGCTGTTCTACCTTTGCATCTTGCTTTTTCTTTAAGTTCCTTATAATTAAAAATCCCGCTAAAACTAAAACTGCTAATATTAATATTATGTTTAAAAACTGCATTTTTAGGCTCCTTTCTTAAGGTTATGCTCTCATTTGTAACTCTTGTATTTTAAATAATAAATCTTGTGACATCCTTTGTGTTTCTTTTATAAATGTTGCATTTCTATCAGTTTCTTTAGTGCTTCTAAATCTTAAAAAAAATTCTGCGACTTTTGATTCTGACGTTGCTTCAAAAAATAAAGTGTTGTATGGTATTACTGATATTTCCTTTTTTAATCTTATATATCTTGTTACATTTTTTGCATTGTATTTTGAAAATTTATCATATCTGCCTATATTTAGCATTATATTGTTTTTCTTAAAAAAGTCATTTGTTTGTGTTAAGTTTATATAATCATCTATTATTGCTAATTTTTGAGTTATATTTATTACTATTACATCTGCCATTTGTAAAATTTTATTTGCCTGCGCTGGTGGCATTTTTTTTGATATATCAACAAATACTAAATCATAATCTTTGTTGGCAACTTGTATAATCTGTGGATACATATCACATATAGACTTATATTCTTCATAACTTTTTGTATCGCTAGAACATAATATATCAAATCTATCTTTAAAAATTACTCTTGCATAGTTTGACACTATTGAATTTGATGTTTTGTTACTTGCTACTATTTTTACTAAACCTTCAATTCCTGATTCAAAACCAATTTGACTATTATTTGTTAAATTTTTTGTTATGTTGTTTTGTTTTGACATGTTCCAAAAGCAATTTTCCAAAGTTTTATTATTAAATTCTGTACTTATATCCAATATTTTTTTATTGTGTTCTATTGACATATAAGTACTTAATGCTACCATTGATAGCGTTTGTCCTGTTTCATTACTTTCTCTACTCCAAAATGCTATAATAGACATTCTATACTCCTCTTTCTATTCTTTTCATTATCTTTCTGATCTGTGGGTAACTTTCTTCCCCTGTTAATTGTGTAGCTATATACATTAAACCTTCTTTATACTGGTTGCTCAAGTTTCTAATTCTAATTTTCTCTGCTTTTTGATTTTCATATATAACTGTTTGATCTCCCAATTCAAAAGGCATGTTGACCGTACTTTGCTCATCCCATGTTACTTTGCATTCTCTAGTTACATAATTTAAATATTCGTCTTCTTTTTTACTTGCATTTCTTGAAAATACTATTTTTGTCATATTTGTAGGTTCCTTAAATGCACTAAAAGTCATTATTCCTCTTTTTATTGAATATAAATCCAATGACGTTACAAAGTAATTTTTATCACATTTTTCTATTTCAAAGTTCATTGCCATATTAGGTGTATCTACATCTATTAATATATAATCGTAATTAATTGGTGAGCTTAATGGTATTCCTAAATACTGTTTTATATAATTATAATTTTGAAATCCAATTGCTATATCTATTCCTTCATATTGTGTAACATACATTCTTTCTGGTTTTATAGTTGGAATAGTAAATCTAGATTTTTGTGTTATTGATGCATCTATAAATAAAACCGTATTTCCCATTTCTACCAACAATTTTGATATATATAGTATAAAATCTGTTTTTTCACATCCCCCTATAAAACCTACTCTTTTCACTATAAATTTCATTCCTTTCTCGTTCGCTTGAAGGTACTTTACTAGCATGCAAATATTTTATTCTTTATAAGTTACCCCACTTATATTGCAATTTATAATTTTACTCTCCTAGTGATTCCAAATAACTTTGTCTCTCATCTGCTGCTCTGTCAATTTCTTCTTCTACTCCAGATGCTATGTTATCTTGTGCATCATCTGGATCATAACTATTTATTAATGGATCTAATGTGCCTTGTCTTATTGCTATATTTCTATTATACAATGTAAATAATGCATTTTTTGCTTCTTGTAAGATGTTTGGATCTGCAAGCATTAAATTTTGTGTAGAAGCTTTTGGTACAAATGTTGTTGTTGCAGCTTGTTGCATTCCTGGTTCTACATATTTTGTTACATATAACATTGAACCCTCTAATTGATATGCTTCTATTATTGCATTACTCATTACTAATATTTCAGCCTCTGTCATGTTTAACCATAACGTTGTTTCTGATTCTGTTCCTGAAACTGCTGGAATTTCAACTTTCTTTTTAGATATTACAATATAATCTTCTCCACTTGGTAAACGAAATCTTATATCTATAACATCTCCTGTTTGTATTTGTGTCATTAGTCTTAACATATTGTATTCTTGCAATCTCATGTCATCTGTTGTTGCATTTTCACTTTCTACTATCATATCTTCTGTTACTATTGTTCCTTTAGTTAAATTTATTTTAGCAACTAAATTATCTTTAGGGTTTCCCTCTTCATCATAAAATTCATCCATTGTTATTGCATTAGTAGGTATTGCTGAAGAAGCTATTTTTTGTGTTGTAAATAATTCCTCACTAACACTGTCTCCTGAGCTAACATCTTCAGATAGCATATATACCTCTTTTAATGCTTTTCTCTCTGCTTCTCTTTCTTTGTTAATGTTAACTAATTGAAATACTAAAAAACCTATTATACTTCCTGTAATAAGTAATGTTACTAATACTCCTATTATTAAATACATATTTGCTTTTCTTTGCATTGGATTCATTGCCATATCTATATTCCTCCTTATATTTGACAAATTATCATCATTTATTTTATTGTACAACATTTTTTTCTATTAAACAATATAAAACCCTATCTGTAACATAAAAATAATATCACTGTAATAATATTGTAATATATGCTTTTATACATAATTTTAGGACAGATATTTATATAATATCTGTCCTTCATTTTACCTTCTATAGCAACACCATCTTGAATTATTCGATTCATTGTTTGAGTCTCTTACATTTACTGCTATTGCGTTTGGTCTACCATTTGTAAAGTTATTTTGGTTTTGTGCATTACTAGCTACATTTCCATTTACTTGAGGTGAATTTATTAAGTTCTGCCTATTATCATTAATAGTACTAACATCATTATTGGTATTATTCATACAAGTAAGGCAATTTCTACAATTACAGTAGTTTCTGCAATTACAGCAATTCCTATTTCTAAAAAATATTTCCGCAATGACCGCTGTTATGTATGATATTATTGTATAAGCAATAGCAAATACTAAAAAGCTTTCATCAAATGCCGTAAATGCAAGTATTAAGTATATTGCAAAAAAAGTTACTGCTGTTAAAAATGCATTTCTTAATATTTTTTGTAATACTATTGATAATATTATAGTAGCTAATGGTAATACAAAAAAGAATAATATTATATTCATGATACCCTTCTCCTTATGTTTTTATTTTTTTGTATATAATATGTTACTCTTTTTTTATTAGTTACATTTTTATACTAATATTTTACCTGTACCAAATACAAAGCATGTGCCGGAAGTGTTTTTCCTGCCCTTTTTCTATCTCCAGAATTTATTATATCTTCAACTTCTTCAGGTTTTATTTTACCCATACCTACATCTACTAATGTTCCTACTATTATTCTTACCATATTGTATAAAAAACCATTACCTGTTAATTCCACTATTATTCTTTCATTTTGCTCTGCTATTTTTGTCTTATATATTTTCCTTATACTAGATTTACTACTTGTTCCACTAGCTTTAAAAGCTTTAAAATCATGTTCCCCTTCAAAATATTTTATAGCTTTTTTCATTGCCTCTACATCTAGTTTCACTGGCATAAAATATTCTAAACTTCTGTAAATTGCTGTACCTTGTTTAGAATTATTTATTATGTATCTATATGTTTTTTTCTTACAATTATATCTACTATGAAATCTTTCATCTACTTCTTCTGCTTCTTTTATTCTTATTGATTTTTTTAATTTTGAATTTATCGCTATTGGAAATTTTTCTGTAGGAAAATTACTGGAGGTTTTAAAATTTGCAACTTGACCTAATGCATGAACCCCCGCATCTGTTCTTCCTGAAGCTATTAGTTCTACCTTTTCTCCCGTTAATTCTTCTATTGCTCTTTCTATCTCCCCTTGAATATTCAATTTGTTTGGTTGTTTCTGCCATCCGTCAAAGTCCTTTCCGTCATATTCGATTGTTAGTTTGATATTTCTCATCTTAATTCCTCCTTAAGCTATTAAACTATCAGGGACGGGGTTAAATAGTTTAGCAAGCTAAACTATTTAACCCCGTCCCTGATAGTTTAATTGTTTAATTTTTTTCATTTTTATCTATTTTACTATCCACAATTGTTTTCTCTTCTTTTTTTGTTTTTGATTTAGCTTTTTTCTTTCTACCAGTACTTACGCCTTCTATTAGCCTATTGGTAACTACATTTTTTATTAATATTTTCTTTAAAGCATCTTCTTTTAAATCTGCTATTAAAGTTCCATCTTTTGCAACAGATATTTTGCCTGTTTCTTCTGATACAACTAACGCTATTGCATCGGTTTCTTTAGAAATTCCAATAGCAGCTCTATGCCTTGTTCCTAATTCTTTTGCAATATCTGTTGTATTTGAAAGTGGTAAAATACATGCTGCAGCCTGTATTTTATTTTCACTTATTATAACAGCACCATCATGTAATGGTGTATTAGGAACAAATATATTAACCAAAAGTTGAGGTGACACTTCTGCATTTATTTCTACACCTGTTTCAGCTATGTCTCGAACTTTTATATCTCTTTCAATGACTATTAGTCCACCAGTTTTAGTTTTAGCAAGCTCTTGCGCTGCTATTACTATTTTATAAATATCTTCTTTGGTTTTAGTTATTATATCTTTATCTATTCCAAAAAACCTAGTAAATTTATTAGTACCTAATTGTTCTAGACCTCTTCTTAACTCTGGTTGAAAAATTACTATAATTGCAATTACTCCATATGTCATTACAGATGTAAGTATAAAATTTAAAATATCAAGATGAAGCCATCCACTTACAACTGTTGCAATTATTAATAAAATAATACCTTTCATTAATTGCCATACTCTAGAATTTTTTATTAACTTAATTAGCATATATACTAAAAATACTACTATTGTTATATCTAATATTAATGATATTATCCTTAATGGATTTTGCATTAACTCATTAAAGTATGTTACTATGTTTACTTGCCAAAAGTTTGACAATACTTCTGAAAAACTATCTTTCATTCTTATTTTATATTCCTTTCAAAGATATAATTTTTTCTTATTGTTGTACTAAATAAAATATTAATGTTCCTGCTACACTTACTACCATAAGTAAAGCAAGTACTGCTGCCATAACTTTTGTAAATACCTTTCCTGCATCTAATTTTTGACTTTTATTAACTTCTTTTTTATTATTTGTTTTTGCCATTATTATACCCTCCTTTGTATTTCACTATATCTGGTTATACCATAAATTTATTGTTTTTTCAATATTTTTCATGCAATTTTTACATTTAATATTTTCCTTTTATAACATTTATTATAAACTGCCATATAAACAAAAATACATATTAGCATTAATTTCTAATATGTACATTATTATAAATATAATTTGGTGACCCCTACGGGAATCGAACCCATGATTCAGCCTTGAGAGGGCTGCGTCTTAACCGCTTGACCAAGGGGCCAAATAATTTTTACTGCTTATTTATAATAGCATTTTTTTTTGCTCCTGTCAATCAATTTTCTGTATATTTATCTTACAATTTGCTCCATAGCTGACTTGAGAATTTTATTAATAATTTGATATTTCTTAGTCAAGCTCTAAAATTTCCTTTAGCCTTTTATCTTGTTTTGTTAAATACAAATATCCTACTAAGCCTTCAAATGCAGTAGAATACATGTAATCTGCATTAGTTGCATTTTTAGGCAAATGATGATTTTCCGCATTTCTTGATCTTCTTACAATTTCTTGTTCTTCTTCTGTTAATTTATCATAAATTTTAGTAAGAGTTTCTGCTTGTGCAGAAGCTTTTACATATTTAATAGATTCTATATGTAATCTATGTGGATTTAATTTAGTTGCATTTACTAATTTAGTCCTTATATATAATTCATATACACTGTCACCAATATATGCCCATACTAAAGGTGGCATTAAATTTACTTCTTCTATACTCTTCTTTCTTTCTATTAATTCTTCCATATCTATATCTAACACCTCTATACTTTTTCTATTGTAATTTTTCCTAATTTTCCACTTCTAAAGTCATCTAATAATATATTTGAAACCTTTTCTTCGTCTATATTTCCACCAGAAATAATTGCACCCCTCTTTTTTCCTATTAAATTCATTATTTCTAATATATTTTCATTTTCCATATTATCGTTATTGCTTAATATATTATCAACCATATTTTCATCTAATTTATATCTTTCTAATAAATTACCTTTATAATTTTCCAACAAATACTTTAATAATCTGTATGCTATTTCTACTTTATCTAATATATCATCCTTTATTGTACCTGTAAATGCTAGGTTTAATGCAACTTGTTCATTTTCAAATTTAGGCCACAATACTCCTGGGGTATCTAATAACTCTATATTATTATTTACTTTTATCCATTGTTTCTGTTTCGTTACTCCTGGTTTATTTCCAACTTGTGCAGATACTTTATTTGTTATTCTATTAATAAAAGATGATTTTCCTACATTTGGTATTCCTATTACCATTACTCGTATAGATTTTCCAACTCTTCCTTTATTTTCTAACTTTTCTCTATCTTCGTTTGCAATTCTTTCTATAGTTTTTACAACTTCTTTTATTCCCTTTCCAGTATTAGAGTCTGTAAGTACGGCTAGAATTTTTTTTGAATTATAATAATTAACCCATTTTTCATTTTGCTTTTCATCTGCCAAATCACTTTTATTTAATATAATTATTGTTTTCTTATCTTTTATGTATTCGCTTAAATCTGAATTTGTACTTGATATAGGTATTCTAGCATCTATTATTTGAGCTACTATATCTATTAGCTTCAAATCTTCTATTATTTGCTTTTTTGTTTTAGCCATATGGCCAGGATACCAGTTCAAATTGATCTTGTGATAACTATTATTTTCTTGATTTTTATCCATTAAATTACTCCTTTACCTGAATTTATAAACTATTAGGGACGGGGTTAAATAGTTTAGTGAAAATAGAATATTTACAAAACATTTATATATTATTTATTTAATAACATTTTGTGGGGATCAACAAATTATAGATTGTAAAAAATTTTATTTGTTTTACAAAATAAAATTTTTTTACAAGCTATTATGTAGTTGGGAGTTATTAAATAAATAATATATAAATGTTTTACAATAGAGTAGTCAATTCACTAAACTATTTAACCCCGTCCCTAATAGTTTATAATGTTCTGTAATTATTCTTATCTGCTCTTTCATCCAATTGTCTATCATACTGTTCATTTTTATAAAACCAATCTGTTTTCTTATCTTTTGGATTTGCTTTTCTACCCTTGTCTAGTAATATATCAAACAATGCAAATAATGGTAAAGCAACGCCTATTAAAGAAAAAAACATTGATGTGTAATCTGCGAGTGGTATAGTTTCTCCATTTATCATCATCATTACTTTAGCAAATAAATCTTGTCCAAAATAATAGCCATACATTAATAAATAAATTATTGCACCAATTAATTTCCTTCTGAATATAAATGGTACACACACTAAAGTTACGAATAATAATACTACTTCTACATTTACATCTATTGATTGAACCATAAAGCTTGAACCTATAGATGTCATTATTGTTACTACTACTCTAAATGCCCAAAATGCTATCATAAAAATTACTACTAGCCAACTACTTAAATTTTTCATTTGATTTGTCCTCCAATTACCCTTTATATATAATTATTCTTTTAATATATTATTACTATTTTTATATATTATTTAGAGGTCAGAAAAATCCGACCTCTTAATTTTTATTCTTCATCTATAAAATTAAATTCATCTTTAAATTTTTCCTTGAACATTTCAAATACTTTATTTAAAACATTTTCATCATCAACACTTACATATGATTCTTCTTCTTCGTTTTCTGTATCTTCTACTTTCAATATTACTACTTCTCCAGCATCTTCTGATTCTTCTTCTTCGACTGGTAATAATATTACATATTCTTCTCCATCTAATTCTATTATATCAAGAAATTCAAAAGAAACTTCTTCTCCATTTTCATCATTTAATACTATTATATTGTCCAACTCCTCATCTGGAACATTTAAATTTTCATCTTCATTCATTATTTTATTCTCCTTTCAAATATATATATAAAATTGCATTTCTACAATTTAATATCATTTTTATTATTATTTACTTTTTTGTATATGATATACTTTATTTATTTTTCATTTTGTTTACATATGTTTCTAATATATAAACTGCTGATATTGTATCGACTATATCTCTCTTTTTCCTTTTATTTACATCAAGAAAATTCATAGTTTTATGGGCTGCTACCGTTGTTAATCTTTCATCCATTTCTTCTATCTTTACAGTATTAAATTTGCATTTAAGTTTATGAATAAATTTCTGCGTTATTTGTGCTCTTTCTGATTTTGTCCCATCCATATTTATTGGCATTCCCACAACTATTGTATCTATTTCATACATTTTTAAAATTTCTTCTAATCTATGTAAAAGTATTTTGTCATTATTCTGATGATGTATAGTTTCTAGTCCTTGTACAGTTATACCTAATGCATCTGTTATAGCTATTCCCACTCTTGCTTCTCCATAATCTATACCTAATTTTCTCATCTTTGCCTCTTCATTTTTTATTTTTAATTCGATAAGTTTAACTTAATAATTTTACAATTAATTAATTTCTATATAATTTTTTACCATTTTTTCTAATAGTTCATCTCGTTCTATTTGTCTTATTAAATTTCTTGCATCATTATGACTTGTTATATATGTTGGATCTCCTGATAAAATATATCCAACTATTTGATTTATTGGATTATATCCTTTTTCAGCTAATGCCTCATATACTTTTTTTAATATTTCTTTACTTTTATTGCTATCATCTTTTCCTACTTTAAAGCACATTGTTTCATCTATTGACATAGCTTACCTCCCTTAAATATAATTTATTGCATTCTCTTCTGTCCTATTATCCAGAAATTCTTCTAATTTTTTAGTTACTCCTTCTATTTGTGTTCCTTTATAATATTTAGTAACTACTACATTTATTTTAGGTTTTGCGGTTAAGTTTTCTTCATCATCTTCATATAAATCTCTTTCATCAGCTGGTACTTCCATAGATTCTATTTTTTGCTTTATATCATTCATGAAGTCTGCTACATTATTTACTTCTACACCAGAAAATGCTATTACAAATTTAGGTCCCATATATCTTACAAAAATATATTCGTCTGAAATATTATTTTTTATTAAATTACTTATTTCTGTTATTACTGCATTTCCTGTATGCCTACCTATGTTTTCATTTATATCTGCTATATTTACAATTTTAAACATACATATTGCAGATGTTGCATATGCATCTATTAATCTCTTTCCCTCAGAATATAAATATTCTGCTGATTTCAAACCAGTAAATTCATCTGTTCTTACTATATTTTCTACCACACCTTGTTTTTCTATTGATCTTAAAGCAGATATTATATTATTTTTTACAACTTCCAATATTGTAGTGTCAACATTGTCAAAATCATGAGGAATTCCACTTTCTATAATCCAATACCCTATATATATGTTATCTATATATAAAGGAAAAAACATTGCTGATTTAGCTCTTCCAAATTCTAATTTTTGATATGGTAATCTTTCGCCTTCTCTATCAACTGTTATATACTTTGGAGTAGCTGTTTGTATACTGTCTTTAAATATTTCTTCTTTATGAAGATTTCTTAAAGTATCCCAATGCTTTTGGTCTACATTTGTTGCCTTAATTGTATATTCTGTACCAGTATATACTACTATAGTAGAATATTTTATATCATATTTTTCTATTAAAATTTCATTTATCTTTCTTATTTTTTCATCTGCTGACTTTTCTTCACCTATTGTATCCATAAATTCTTGTAATACATTTAAACTTGTTATTCGCTGATTTACGTTTTTATATACATCTATTTTTTTATAAACAGACATATTATATAACATCAAAAAGCCAATGATTACTACTAATAGTATTATTACCGCTATTATCAAGATGTTTCCTTCCTTTCTTTTGGATTTTAGTAATTTTGTTGTTCAATTTAAAACTCTAATATTTTTTCTTCATTCTATTTAATGTGCTGTTCATTTGTGGTGAAAATGCTCCTTTATCGTATTGACCGTATTGATTTTTTTGATTTTTATTTGCTCTTTCATATCTTGCACCATTTGCTATTAATGGATATACCATATTAGCTAACTTTCTAAGTTCCATAAGTATTTCTTTTGAGTAGCCATCTGTTGAAATTTCACAATTTACTAACCCTTCTAAATATTTTGAATATGCTTGTGAATCAAAAGGAATTACAGTATATTTTATAGTTTCTCTATTAAATAGCTCTGTCATAAAAGACATTGCTGGATCATTATAAAATGCCATTCCTCCAATAATTGTTTTTTCTGTTAAACTTCTTACCCTTACGTACTTATTTATTATTATTTTTAATTTATTTTGATCTAATACACCCTTTGCTTTTAAATCTCTTAGATACGCTGTAAGTGGTTGTATTGTAAGTACATCCATGCTTTGTACTAAATATAATTCTTGCAACCTTGATATATATCTATAATCTGATTTAAAATCGCAATCTACTAATACTAATGAATATGTTCCTAACAATGTATTTACTATATTATCTGTATTTGTAACTTGATCATCTGCACCTGGTACAGATGTATATACATCTAAATTAGGATTTACTTTTATTCCTTCTGTCACACCTTGTTGCAACCTTTCCATACAATTCATTGCTTTTTTTCTTAATTCTTCTTCATTTTTAGTATATATATAGTATGCATTTTTATTCTGAGTTAAATCTAGTATTGCTGTTTTAATTCCTTGTCTTGACAAAATTTGTGCTAGATTATCTACTATAAATGACGTTCCATTTTTTGATGTTCCTACAAATCCAACTATTTTTTGATTTCCATTTACTAAAGTGCTTGTATTTTCACTATTTATTGGAGTTTGAGTTGTTATTTGCTCTTCTTGCGTGTTTGTATTGTTATAATTATGATTAAAATTATAATTTGATATCATATCATTATTATTTTCTGTATACTTATTAGTACTTGATAATGTTCCACTATTATTTTGTTCAGGTATGCTTTTGTTTGTATCATTATTTTGCTCAAATGCATTATTACCTGAATTATAATCATCAAATCCTGGTAGTGTTCCATCATCATTTTGTTCAAATGAGCTACTGTTTGCATTGTAGTCATCAA
>CANQDO010000018.1 GCA_947593355.1 uncultured Clostridia bacterium
ATATTCATATTCGTGAATTTTTACATATATAGTAGGAGATATTTTTTGTGGATTATTACATAAATTTGAAAAGTCTTTTTTCATATTTTCTATAGAATTTTTATCAACACCTATAATCTTACGATTATCTGCAACTCCTAAAAAAATATGTCCACCATTTCTATTAAGCATTCCACAAATAGTTTCAAAAAGTGATTTTGGTAAATTTGTAGTTGCCTCTTTAAATTCGGTTGTATAAGTTTCTCCATTTTTTATAACATTTAGTAAACTTTCTGATATCTTTTCTATCATTACTATCTTCCCTTTCTGTTATGAATTATATCATATCTATTCTTATTTTTCTATTGTTTTATATAACATTTATATATAAATTAGTTCATTTAATATTATTTCTTCGGCTTGCTCTTTAATTGCATTCATCATTTCCAGTAAATAAAGCATATTAGTATTTTTCGTATCTTCTATTAAATTATTCTTTGTTTTCAAATCATCAACAATTTGATTAACTCTTTTTATTGCTGTTTCTTGCATTTCTTTTAAATAGTTTGATCTCATTCTTCCATATTTATTCAAATGAATTTTCTTTTGTTTTGGTAATACTATTTCACACTAAACAAAAAAATATGTATTAACAATGGACAAATTTGACTTTTCACAAAATGGCATAATTCATAAAAATTTAACATTTGGAGGTATATTTTTTTTATTCCTACCAAAAAATGCAAAAATTACAAAAATGACAAAAAAGTAATAAAAATGTCAAAAAGTGCGGTAAATGTATTTCCGTAAGTATATAAAACAATTACCAAAAAATATATATTTACAAGTGCAAATAACTGTGTAACAATAATAGTAAAAATAGAATTCGTAAGTAAAGTTTGTAAGTAAAAGCATAATAAGGAGTGAAAAGGAAAATGGAGAAAAAAGTGAAAAAGGCAATAGCGGTAAAGGTATTAGTGATAGTGTTAGTATTAGCAATAGTAGTAGCATTAATATCTGTAGTTGTAGTAAATACAACCGAAAAAACAAATAAAGAAACAGCAGTACAAGCAATGGGAGAAAGGGAAGACTATATAAAAGCAATAGAAAAAGTAGAAAAAAGCAATGAACATATGGACATAATAGAAGATAAAAATGGAGAAAAGGTGCCAGTGCCAAAAGGTTATGTTGGAAGTGATATAGATGGAGAAAACACAGTACAAGATGGCTATGTAATATATGAAAAAACAAGTGAAGAAATAAGCAGTAACCAAGATGTAAAAATAACAGAAGATAATAAATTGCAAGCTAGAAAGGAAAGAAACCAATACGTATGGGTACCAGTAAGTAAAGAAAAATTAAGTACAATGTATGGAATAGATGAAAACGGGAAATATTTGGGAAAGCAATATGCTTTTAGTGAATCATACGATAATGAAACAGGAACTTCACCTAACAATTGGAGTGAAAGTGAAGGAGTGATGAGAATAAATTCAGCTACAAGTTATAGAGAACCAGATATAGTAAGTCGTTGTGATAATCCACAATATTTTAGGCAATATGGAGTAGTAGCAGAAAGTACAGAAGAATACTTAATGAATTTAGAAAGAGAGTATGAAGTAACATTAGAAAGTATAGCAAAATATGGAGGCTTTTATATAGGAAGATATGAAACAGGAGGCTTAAGTGGAGAGGCAGTAGTAAGAAAAATGAATGAAGATATAGCAAGTCAGCCATGGTATGTAATGTATGAAAAATGTAAAGAATTAAGAGGAGCAAATAAAAATGTAACAACAAGTATGATATTTGGAAGCCAGTTTGATAGAGTACTAATGTGGCTAATAGAAAGCGGGGACAAAACGAAAGCGCAAGTAATAACAGATTCAAAAGAATGGGGAAACTATTATAATGTGACATTACAATATGATAGTAATGGAGATGGAAATGAAGACTCAACAAAGAAAGAAAATATAAGTAGTAAAAGAATTCCAGCAGGGTCAAGCGAGCAAACAATTGCAAATAACATATATGATTTAGCAGGTAATGTACACGACTGGACCATAGCGGCCTGCTACACCTACTACAGGGTGTTGCGCGGGGGCAGTTACGACAGCTACAGCGACGGCAATTCAGCGATAGATCTCAGTGGCACCTATCCGGACAGCAGCAGCATCAGCTATGGATGCAGGGCCGCACTTTTCATAAGGTAGCTATTTGTCCACTTATAGCGATACACCAAAACATTTTCTGTTGGTAGAATTTATAAGTCAAAATATATAATTTTTGGGAGGTAAAAAATGCAAAACGCAAAAGGAAAAAAATTTAAAAGTGAAGAAACTCAAAAGAGCGAAAACAAAACGCCGACTGTTGCAAGCAAACAAAAAATAAAATACAAAAAAATGTTCGTCGGGGGGGGGTCCGGATTACTAACAATAGTATTAATAATAGTATTGTTATTTAATTCGCAATTTAATAATTCACAAAAAATAGGTAGTAGTTACAACCCAGAAATAGCAGTTGCAATGGAATATCCTAAAGTAGAAGAAAATGAAGATAAAACTACATCAGACTATGTAAGATTTGATGCTTTCTTTTTAAGGGATTTAGATAATGATGGTTATGCAGATAAAATAAGGGGAACTTGTAGAGATTTAACCGAAACAGATACTTTATATATGAACCTAACGGTATTAACAGATGGAACATTAGAAGATGGAGTAATAAAAATAGAAGGAAAAAACATTAATTTTAAAACATCAATAGTAGAAGATACAATAATAAAAGGAAATTACATAGCAGACAACACAACAGAAATAAGATTAAAAAATGTAGAAAAAGGAACTCAAAAATTAATATATGGAACAATAAAAGCGCCAAAATTAGGAAACGACTTAAATAAATATAGTAGTGAAATAAATAAAATAACATTAACAGGAAATCACAAATCAGATTCAGGAGATATTACACCAATAAATAAAGAAGTAACATTCACAGTAGATTGGCATACAGATGTAAGCTGTAGCATTTATGATTATTCACATACACAAAATATAGATGAAGTAATAAATGAAGAAGACAAAAGTGTAAATTTATCATTTTATGTAGAAACAAGAGAAGATAAAGATTTAGCAATTCGTAAATCAAGCTATTTAAAAGGAGTAATTCCACCACTAAATGGTCATAAACCAGATAAGGTAGAAATAACAGGTTCAGACATAGAATTTACTTATGATAATGCAACAGGGCAGTTTGAAGCATATAAAATAGCGGAAGTAAACGAAAGTAAAATGGTAACCAAAATTGTACCAAGATATAATATATACAGATTTGATGTAACATACCCAATAGAGGCATATAAAGAATTGGGAACAGATACTATAGATTTACAAATTCCATTACAAGCATATTATGAAGGATTTAACAATGAGCACAGTGAATTTGAAAATCCTATAACATCTAATATTGCAACCAAAACAATAAGCTTTTTATGGAGAAAAATAGAAGGAGAAGTAGCAAGGTTTGATGTAGAAGTTGGAAAATATAGATCATATTATGATGGAAGTACATATAGATATGAATATGTAGTATCTAAAAAAGAGCCACTAAAATTATATAATGAAACAGATGAGCAAACAGAAGACCTATATGAAGTTAGATGGTATGCTTATACTGGTTCAAAAACAGAAATAAATTCAATACAATTAAAAGAGCAAGAAGGTGAACAAGACGAAGACAGATTTCTAGATAGTGAGGGTCAATTTCACGATATGTCCGAACTTTCTGAAAACGTAGGAATATACTTTACAGGAGCAGATTCTCTTTTAGAGGAAGATGGAAGAATAGAAGTTTATGAAGCAGAAACAGAAAGACTATTAGTAACATTTACAAAAGATAATTGGAATATGTATAATAGTTCAAATCCATTTAGATATGAAACTCCAGTAAAACATATAAAAATAAAAACAACCAAAGTACATAAAAACAGTAATTTAACAGTATATAATATAAAACAAATAAACGATAATACTTTATATGAAACATATGAAAAACCAGAATTTGATAAATTAGAAAAAATTTATTCATATTTAGATGGTCAAATAAAAACAGAAGAAGAAGGCTCATATAGTACTATAAATACAGATATAGGAGAGGCTTTATATGAAGAGCCAATTTCTGTAGCAACAATAGACCTATCAAGAGATACATTTGGAACACAACATGAAGAAGAAGATTTAAACATAACAATTACAACAACATCTTCTTACTATAACATGGAAAAATGGGCAAATGGTAAATTTTTAATAGAATTACCAACAGGTATATTAGATATAAAAGTCAACAACATAAAAGTTACAGATGGTAACACAAATATATTAGCACATGAAATATTTGAGGTTAATAAACAAAAATTTATAAAAATAGAAACAGAAAACGAAGTACCAGATGTTTATAATATTATATTAAATTGTAATATAACAGCAGATCCAAGAATCTTAACGCAAACGCAACAATTAAAATTATATGCAATTAATGAAAACTGTGATAATTATAAAAATAAAGTAGCCGATACATATGATATAGATGGAGATGCAAATGAAGCAGAACAGGTAAATTTTGCACAACATAATATGGAATTAGTATCACCAAGTTCATTACTTACAAATCAAGAAGCAGTAGAATATAATACAAAGGGTGAAACAGCCGTAGCACCACAAATAGCAACAATAGATAAAATAGAAGCAAGCACAGCAAAAATAAATGTAAGTATTTCAAATAACTATGAAAACACAATAAAAGAAATAAAAATATTAGGAAAAATACCAACAACAACAAATACATATGTAATAAATGGAGCAGAATTAGGCTCAAAATTTGACACCACAATGGAAGAAGACGGCATATCACTTCCAGCAGATTTACAAGAAGGTGTAACAATATATTATTCAGCAAATCCAAATCCAACTGTAGAAATAGGAAAACAAGAGAATGGTTGGAAAAAGCAAGGAGAGATAGAATTAAGTACAGTAAAAGCGTATTTAATAGATTTAGGGCAAAACACTTTAACAGTAGATGATAATAAAGTATTTAGTTATAAAATAAAATTACCAGATACAGTTAAATATAATGATATTTCGTATAGTACACATGCAGTATACTTTAGTTTGGAAACAACAGGTGGACTATTAGAGACAGAAACGGAAACAAGTAAGTTAGGATTTAGCATAGAAAGAAAATATGACTTAAAATTAAATAAAGTAAAAGAAGGAACAGAAACTCCTGTACAAAGTGCAGTATTTACAGTAACAGAAGAGGGTACAGATGAAAGTAGAATAGGAACTACGAACGCAAAAGGTGAATTTACAATAGAAAATTTATATGTAGATAAAACATATATTTTAAAAGAGATTCGTACACCAAGTTCATATGATAAAAATAGCGTAGAATATAAGTTCAAAGTAACGGTAACAGATGGAAATTTAGTATTAAATGCAATTTCTCCAGAAGGTACTGTAAAATCAGCACAAATAACTCAAGCAGTAGAAAATACTAGAGGCGCATTAAATGTAAAGGTAGAAAATACGGCAAGATATCAAGTAGTTTTAACTAAAAAAGCACAAGAAGATAGCCATGCAATTTCAGGAGTAAAATATAATTTAAAAGGCGGAAATTTAGGAGTAAATGGAATAACCTTAACAACAAATAAAGAAGGAAAATTAACATTATCAGGCTTATCAAGAGAAGTAGAATATACATTAACAGAAATATCAGCAAAAGATTATTATGTTTCAGAAACACCAATAGTATTTGAACTAACAAAAAATGAAGGAAACTTAGAGTTTAAAACAATATCTGGAGCATTCACTAACACATCAAGCGTGCAAATAGGAGATGGTGTAATAGGAATTGAAGCTCAAGATAAAGTAGAAGTAGAGTTACAAGACGAAAAAATACCAACCTATTCAGTAACAATTAAAAAATATGCAGAAAATTCAGAAGATACACTAAAAGGAGCGCAATATAAAATTGAAGGAGAAGGCATAAAAGAAGGTGGGGAAACATATATAACCGAAACAGATGGAACTGTAAAAATAGAAGGATTATATGAATATGTAGCAAACAAAAATATAAAAGGAGAATATACAATTACAGAAATAACGCCACCAGAAGGTTATAGTTTAAACAGTAAACCTTTAACATTTAAAGCAGAAAGAAAAGATGGCAATAATTTAGAAATAACTATATTAAGTGGTGAAGACTTAATTAGGCAAGTACCAGATGATACTGCAGATATAGAAGAAAAAACAAAACAAGATATAATAATAACAGATAATAATATACAAATAGCTGTAGAAGATGAACCATTATTCAAATTAACAAAAGTAGAAAAGGAAGAACAAACACCAATACCAAATACTAAATTTAAATTAATAGAAATAGATGAAAACTATAATGAAATAGGTTATGCTAAAGATCTTAATGGAAATGTAGTAGGAGAGTTAGTAGAAAGCATAGATGCAGGAACGTTAAAATTCACATCGGAAGGAGAAGATTATCCATGGACACAAGAAAAAGATGGAACATGGAAAAGTGGAGGCTACCATGAATCAAACGCAGTTTCTAACTTAAAATCAAATGAATTTACCTTAGAAAAAGATGGTAGTATTAGTTTTGAATGGGCATGTTCATCAGAAAGTGATTCTTTTGATTATTTATATTACAATATAAATAATGTAAATGAACCAGGTGGAAGCTCAAATGATAATAGAATTGGTGGAGGAAGTGATAGCGATACATATGATAAATTGCAATTTAAAAAGGTAACAGAATATCTTACAAAAGGAACATATACCATAACATTTACATATAAAAAAGATGGCGGTATTGATAGAGGTTTGGATGCAGGTTATGTAAGGAATGTTTCAGTAGAAGGAATGAACACGAAAATACCAGTAGTAACCACAGATGAAAAAGGAGAAATTTCATGTGGCTTAAAAAGTGGATTATATAAAGCGGTAGAAATACAAGCACCAGATGACTATGTATTTTCAGAAGATGAAGCACAAAGAACCTACTATTTTGGTGTAGACCAAAGTAAAACCCAAGAAACAATGCAAGGGGTATCATGGGAAAATGGAATTTCAGGTGATGGTTGGAATAAAGTAGAAACAGCTAAAAAAACAAATGATGGAGGTATTGTAGTAGTAGGGTATTTTACAGGTGAATTAGATTTAGATGGTGATGGTTTAGCTAATATAAGAGGAGACCATAAAAATTATTCTGGATTTATAGCAAAATATGCACAAGATAAAACATTAACATTTGCAAAGGCAATTACTTGTGATTGGGAAGCAAAAGCAAAAGATGTAATAGAATTGCAAAGTGGTGGTTATGTAGTAGTAGGATATTTTGATGATTTAAACTTAAAAGTAAGCGATATCCAAACAAGCAATGATACAAGTTTAGGAAACGAAACTAAATATCAAACAGGCTTTGTCATAAAACTTTCAGAAGATGGCTCTTATTCGTGGAGCAAAAAAATAGAAGATGAAACAAAACATGTAAATGCAGTTAGTGTAGTAGAAGATAATAGCAGAAACATTATAGTTGGTGTTAATAAAAGAGGAGAATTTAAAAATAATTCAGGATATTATCAAGATGGAAATCCTGAAATAGTAGAATACACAGAACAAGGTGAAAATCCAAAAGAAAAAGAAATAGAATCATTGTCAAATATAGAAGATATGATTCTTGCCACAAATGGAGAAGTTATAATAGTAAGCTCTGACAAAAAAGTTACAGCTTCATCAACAACAGGAAGAATAGATATTTACCAAGAGGGAGAAATTACAAATAGTAATGTAACAACAAACTTTAATCCAGTAGCAATAACAAAACTTGCATCAGGAAGTTACGTTATAGCTGGTAACTATATGGGTACTGTAGCAGATAAACAATCAAAAGGTAGTTATGATGGAGTTATAGTAAAATATGATGGAGAAAATACATTAAGCGACTATAAGTATATAAGAGGAAATAGTAATGATATAATTACATCTATTAATAATACAGAAGATGGAGGCTTTGTAGTTGGAGCATATTCACATAGTAATACTATAGATTTAAACGATGATGAAACAAATGAAGTAACAAGTTTATCTGGAAGTACAGATGCACTAATGATAAGATACGATAATGAAGAAAATTATAGTTTTTACAAGCAAGTACAAGGTGAAAACATGGAGCAAATAACAGATGTGTTAGAAATAAAGGAAAACGAATATATAGTAACAGGTTATTTTAACAGTACAATACTATCTGCAAATAAACCAGAGAGCACAGAAATAAATTTGGAATTATCACGAAACACAGATGGCTTTATATTCAATTATGGAGAAGTAGTAACGGCTCCAGGAGTGCCAGAAAAATCAACATTTACAGTAGAAAATGAAATAAAGAAATATATTGTTACAACAGAGGTAAAATTATTAGAAGGTCAAGAAGAAGAGGGAGGAACTATTTCAGGAGAAGGAAATAATCCATATGAAACAGTAAAATATGGAGAAAGTAACAGTTTACCAATAGAAATAGAACCAAAGCCAGGCTATAAAATTATAAGTATAACAGTAAATGATGAAGAATATCCATTTACACCAGATGCAGACGGTAAATTTAAATTACCACCATTTGAAAATATAACTTGCAATAAACATATAGTAGTAACATTTAGCGATAATGCATCAAGTATAATAGTACACCATTACTTAGATGGAACAGAACATGATGACGAGCCAAAACAAATTGCACCAGATGAAACAAAATCTGGAATAATAGGTACGTCATATGTTACAGAACCACATACAAATTTAGGTAAATATGACTTAAAGAAGGGTCCAGATGGTCAGTATATATTACCAACCAATAAGAGTGGAGAATTTAAACAACAAGTAGAAGAAGTTATATACTTATATGTAGAAAAGAAAGTACCATTAACAGTACACCATTACATAGAAGGAACAGAAACTCCTGTACCAACCTCAGATGGTGGAACAGCTAAAGATGTAGTAATGGAAGGAACAGAAGGGGAAACATATGTAACTCAAGCGCTAAAATATTCAGATGACGAAACTGATGCACCAGAAAATCAAAAACTAGATGATAGATACGAATTATCTAAAGAACCTGTAGATGCACAAGGAAAATATGCATACCCAGAAGTAGAAGTAACTTACTATTATAAATTATTAGAAAAAGAAATAGTTATAAAAAAATATGCAGAAGACGAAGAAACGCCTTTAGCAGGAGCAAAATTTGAAATAAGAGAAATAAGCGAAGAAAAAGCTCCTACAGGAAAAGTAGGAAAATTGCAAAATAATGGACCTATATATAATGAAGCAGAAAAAACAAAAAATATAACAAATAAAGTATTAGGAAGCATTGTAAGTGATGGACAACCATACTACTTAGCAGATACTGAAAATAAAATAGAACAAGCATTGGGTCAAATACAAAACAATGGACCAGAATATGTTGGCGTAAACGAAGAAAGAAAATTAGAAGAAGTTATAGAAACTATACAAGCTGACGGAATGCCATATGTTACAGAAAGAAGCACAGAAATAGAAAATGTAGTAAAAGATATACAAGGAAAAGGAAAGGGCTATATTACAAATATAGCTGAAGAAGAAACACAAGGCGTAGTAGGAACTTTAGCACGAGATGAAAGTGAGCCATATTATTTTGAACAAAATCCAGATGGAACAATAACATCAAATAATCAAAATGAAAATGAAACTGTAGCTAAATCATATGTGCCAATAGTATTAGATAATTTAGATGGAAGTTATGTGGTAAAAGTAGATATTACATTATCAAGTGAATACGAGTATGATGAAGCATATGCAACAATTAGAACGACAACAAATGCACCATCAATAGAGGAATCAACAGGACAATTATTAAGAGAATCTGGTCAACTTGAAAATGCGGTATATACAAGTGAAAGTTTAGAAGGAAGAAGAACATATTATTTACATTTAGGCTATAGTAAAGACACATCTCAATCAGATGACATAGATACATTTACAATAAATAGCATTAAAGTATATAAGGCAGATGTAAATTCTTATGGATTTAACATGTCAGAAGATGAAGGTACTAAAAAATATGTATCAGAAAACAAAGACAAAAATAATACTGAAGCAAGTTCATATATTCCAATAGACTTAACTAGTATAAAAAGAACAGAAGCAGTAGAACTAGTAGTAAAAGCAGAAATAGCAGGAGATAGCGCAGATGTAGGCTATGCTGTAGTAACTAAAACAATAGATAGAATAGACTATGAAACAGATGAATATTATAATGCTGATAGATTTGTAGAAATGTGGGGAACACAGTCAGAGCAAGAATATAAAATAGAGTTAAGAGGCGGAAGAGAATATTATTTACATTTAAATTATTATAATGATGAATATACAGACGAAGACATTGAAAATGCAGATACATTCACAATAAACGAAATAAAAGTATATAGCACAACAAGTGATTCATATAATTTTGGTGAAAGTGTACCATATGTATCAACAAATACAGGTTTAGATAGTACAGATGCAAATTCATATATACCAATAAACTTAACTACTATGGATTCATCTCAAACAGCAGCAATTGTTATAGAAGCATTGATATCAAGTGATGGAGAAGCATATTATGATGTGGATTATGATGAGTTTGAGTATAGTGGAGATTATGGATATATAATAGTAGCAGACACAATAGATATGGAAGATGCAAATTACTATAAAGAAGTAGCATATTTAGCAGGAACAGCAGGTAATACGCAGAAATATACAGTAATGTTACAAGGAGGAAAAACATATTATTTACATTTAGGTTACCATAAAGATGATTACACAAATGAAGATGTAGAAACAACAGATAAATTTACAATAAATAGTGTAAATGCATATGAAACAAAAAATGTACAATATGGTTTTGGAAGTGAAGCCCCATATACTTCAGAAAACACAGGATTAGACAATACGCAAGCATCATCATGCATACCTATAAACTTACAGTCCACACAAGAAAAAGTAGCATTAGTAGTAAAAGCAGGGGTATCAAGTGATGGTTATAGCGAATATTACGAAGATGATGGCTATTATGATTATGATGGAGACTATGGCTACATAGCAGTAACAGATACTATAAATATAGACGAGGCAGACTACTACGAAGAGATGGCATATTTAGCTGGAAATAAAGAAATGCAAGACTATACTTTAATGCTAGATGGAGGAAAAACATATTATCTACAACTAGGTTATAATAAAAATAAATATAAAGACGAATATGAAGAAGATACAACAGATACATTTACAATAAATAATATAGATGTATATAAAACAACAAGTGTATCATACAACTTTGGAGAAGGAGATTTTCCATACACATCAACAAACACAGGAAAGGATAATACAGAGGCAAACTCATACATACCAATAAATTTAAGTACAATGGAAGAAACAGATGTATTTGAAGTTAAAGTAAATGCACAAATATCAAGTGATGGAAATTACGAAGTATATGGAAATGACTATGGATGGGCAGATTACAATGCATGGGGAGACTATGGCTACTTAGCAATAACAGAAGAACCACAAAGAGAGCAGGCACATTATGAAAATAAATTTGTGCAAATAGCCGGAAATGTACCAGCAAGTGATTATTCTGTATTATTAAATGGTGGAAAACAATATTACTTGTATATAGGCTATTATAAAGATAAAGATGTAATGGGAGAAGAATTAGAGGTAACAGATACATTTACAATAAACAATGTAGAAGTATATGGTACAACAGGAAAATCATACGGATTCGACCAAGAAGGAGTAAAATACATATCAAACAACCAAGTAAAATCAAATACAATAGCATCTGGATATGTACCAATAGATTTAATAGGATTAGATGGAGAATATGAAATAAAAGTAAATGCAGAAATATCAAGTGAAGAAAACGATTATGCATATGCAACCATCAAAACAGATGAAAGTATGCCAGATTATTATAATGATGGAATTACAGTTATAAACAACATTAGTGGTGAAATTGAGCAAACAGACTATACCGCTGTAGTAGAAGGCGGACAAAGATATTATTTGCACTTTGTATACACAAAAAATAATAGCGTAAATGAAAGAAAAGATGCATTTACAATAAATACTATTAGAGTAAAGAAAAACGAAAGTGACTTATTTGAGAAAACTGTAGTTACAAACGAAAATGGTAGAGCAACAGTAAAATTAAAGGTTGGAAAATACGATTTAATAGAAATAGATGCACCATATGGTTATAAAGTACCAGAAGAAAAAATACAAGAAATAGAAGTATTAAGGAAAAATGATGATGTAACACAAATAGATGTATATAACGAAAAGGCAGAAGCAGAAGTAATAGTACACCATTATATATATGATGAAGAGCAAGGAGGCTATACAAATCAAAAAGTACCTTTAAATACAGGAGAAGATGCAGATGATGTTATAAAATCTGGATTTGTAGGAGAAGCATATGAAACAGAACCATTAGATGATAAAACTTTAAAACCAGGTTATAAATTACATGAAGAACCAGAGAATAACAAAGGAACAATGACAGTTAAACCAATAGAAGTAAGTTACTATTATGAATCAACAGGAATAGACATGGAAAGTAATATAACAAAAGAAGGAACCGAAGAAATAACATCAAAAGACGAGCTAGTAAACTACACTATAAAATATGAAGCAAACGTAAAAGATTATACTGGAACTGTAACAGTTACTATAACAGATACTTTACCATACGCATTAGATTTAGATGCTATGGAAAAGATATACAATGAAGAACATAAAACAAATTCTGAACAATTAGAGCAAGTACAGGAAGATTTAGAAAACAGAGAGTGGTTAAAAACTATGTTAAATGATGGAAAATATGAGGATACAGAAGATGCAGAAGGAAATCACATATATACAATAACTTGGGAAGAACAACAACAAATTGCAAATACAGCAGAAGTAGACAAACCACAAAAAGTAGCAATAGAGAAGAATATAAAAATAATATATAAAGATATAAATCTAAAGGCAAACAGTTTTGTAAATACTGTAAAGGGAGAAATTAAAATAGATGAAATGAAACAAGTTCTAGAAACCCAACCAGTACAACATGAAACAAAAACAAAATTTGTAAAAAATATAAAAATAAACAAGATATGGGATCATGGAAATAACACAAAGGAACAGCCAAAAGAAATAGAAGTACAGGTAAAGAATAAGGAACAAGTCGTAGTCACATATAAATTAAATGCAGAAAACAACTGGACACATGTCTTTACAGACTTACCAAAATATGACGACGAAGGAAATGAAATAGAATACTCAGTAGATGAGGTACAAACAGAAGACTTAAAATATTATGAAAAACAAATAAACTAACATACAATTAATGGCAGTCACAAATTGTGATTGTCATTAATTGTATGTGTAAAAATATATTAATTCTAAATTCGATAAATTAGTAGTTAGGTATTAACATCAATGTCGCAATGCTCGATTTATATTTTAATAGAGCATTGTTTTTTTATATTTATAAGTTAATAAAATAAAGAAAATAGTATAAAATATATTTATAAGAGTAATGTAAAAGAGTAACAATATTTATATATTCATACTAAACAAAACTACAACAAAAACAAATTTTGTTTAGTACACTGAACAAAATTATTGACAAAATAAAAGAATTAAGATATAATAAAATAAAGTAAATTAAAAGGAGACGAAAATGATTATTCGTGAAAAATATTTATCTAAAATTAGGCCCTTTTATGAGCAAGACTTAATAAAAGTTATAACAGGGGTTAGAAGGTGTGGTAAATCGGTTATATTGTTACAAATAATAGACGAATTAAAAGAAAAAGGAATACCAGAATCACAAATAATATATATAAACTTTGAATATGAAGATTATGCCTTTATAAAAAATGATATTGATTTACATCAATTTATAAAAGAAAAAATAATAAATAAAAATAAATATTATTTATTATTTGATGAAATTCAAAATGTTGAGCATTGGGAAAAAGCTGTCAATTCATTCAAAGCATCTAAGAATGTATCAATATTTATTACAGGTTCTAATAGTGACTTGCTATCAGGGGATCTTGCTACGCATATAGCAGGAAGATATGTAAGTTTCAAAGTATATCCATTTACTTTTAAAGAAGTATGTGAATTAAAAAATATAACAGATGCAAAAGATATAGAAGAAGCATTTAATGATTATATAACTTGGGGTGGAATGCCACAAAGGTTTATGATGGTAGATGAAATTCAAACTAGAACCTATTTATCAGACATTTACAATTCAATTTTAATAAAAGATATTGTATCGAGATTTAATATAAAAGATTTAGATTTATTTAATAGAATAGTAGAATATATAGTAACGACACCAGCTCAAAACTTTTCGGCAGAAAGTTTGTCAAAATATTTTGCGAATAAAGATGATAGAGAAGTTTCAAAAGTAACGTTATATAATTATTTAGAATATATGTCAAAAGCTATGATAATAAATAAAGCTGACAGATATGATGTTAGGGGAAAAAGAATATTAAATGGGAAATACAAATATTATTTAACAGATTTAGGTTTTGGGCAAATAATGAATATTGGAAAAAAGCCACAACTAGGAGCATATTTAGAAAATATTGTATATAATGAATTACTTTCTAGAGAATATGATGTTAAAGTAGGAAATTTAGGAAATGGGGAAATAGATTTTATAGCGACAAGATTTAAGGAAAAAATATATATTCAAGTAGCATATATTTTAGCAGATGATTCTGTCATCCAAAGAGAATTTGGAGCATTTAAAAATATAGATGATAATTATCCTAAATATGTATTAACAATGGACAAAATTGACTTTTCACAAAATGGCATAATTCATAAAAACATAATAGATTGGTTGTTAGAAGAATAAGTTAAGATATTATCAAAAACAAATAAACTAACATACAATTAATGGCAGTCACAAATTGTGATTGCCATTAATTGTATGTGTAAAAATAACATTAGAACAATTATAAAGAACTTTCAACAAGCGACTAAAAATTTTAAATATTCACCCATTTTCAAAAGACTACATAATATATATCAAAATAATTACAGAAAGGGTGAAACAAATGCAAAGTTATGTAATAGAAGGAGGACGCAAACTGGAAGGGGAAGTGTACATATCTGGTTCCAAAAATGCTTCACTTCCAATAATTGCAGGCAGTATATTAAACGGAAACATAAGTAAATTGTATAATGTGCCAAACATACACGATACACAAATAACACTAAAAATATTAAAATTATTAGGATGTAAAGTAAAAAAGAACGGAAAAAAAATAGAAATAAATTCAAAATACATAAATAAAAAAGAAATACCAGAAGATTTAATGAGACAAATGCGCTCAACGGTAATAATGGCAGGGGCAATAATAGGAAGATTCAAAGAGGCAACATTCTCATATCCAGGGGGATGTGAAATAGGAGCAAGGCCTATAGACCTACATTTAAGTGCATTTAAAAAATTAGGAATAAATATTGAAGAAAACTCTGGATTTATTAGGTGTAGTTGTGATAAAATAGTAGGTGCAAATATAAATTTAGATTTTCCAAGCGTAGGTGCAACAGAAAATATTATATTAGCAACAGTGCTAGCAGAGGGAATAACAACAATTTCAAATGCAGCAATGGAACCGGAAATAGAAGATTTAGCAAATTATTTAAACAAAATGGGGGCAAAAATAGAAGGTGCAGGCACAAACTTTATAAAAATAACAGGAGTAAAAAAGTTAAAAGAAGTAAGTTATAAAGTAATGCCAGACAGAATAGAGGCAGGTACATTTTTATGTGCAGGAGCAATAACAGGTGGAAACATAGAATTAAAAGAAGTAATACCTGAGCACATTACACCAGCTCTTCATAAATTGCAAGAAGCGGGTTGTAACATAGAAATAGAAAATAGAAGTATAAAGCTACAAGCACCAAAAAAATTAAAAGCAATAGATATAAAAACAATGCCATATCCAGGCTTCCCAACAGACTTGCAATCAATATTTGGAGCGGTTTTAGCAACTTGCAAAGGTACATCAACAATAGTAGAAAACATATTTGAAAATAGGTATAAATACTTGTATGAATTGCAAAGGATGGGTGCTAAAATAACAATAGAAGGTAAAATGGCTGTAATAAAAGGAGTGCGAAAGTTATCTGCAACAAGCGTTAATAGTACAGATTTAAGAGGAGGCGCAGCATTAGTATTAGCAGGGCTTTCAGCTAAAGGCACAACAAAAGTGGAAAATATAGAATATATATTAAGAGGTTATGAAAAGTTTGAAGAAAAACTTCAAAAACTAGGAGCAAGAATTTATATTAAAAATAATTAAAACATTCGATAAATCTGAATAAACAATAATTAATAAGATAGTTAAAAACTGTTATAAACGAAAGAAGGTGAGATAATGGGGAAAACATTTAATTTAGATGAAGAAGTAATAATAGGAATGCCAAATAGCAAAAGTCCAAAAGGTAAAAAACAACAAAACAAAGCAAAATCGAATGCAAATAAAAAGGCAAGTACAAATAAGAATGCAAACGCGAATAAAAAAACAAGTGAAAATGAGAAATCAAACGTAAATAAAAAGGAAAGTGCAAATAAGAAAAAAGCAGCTACAGGCAAAAATACAAATAAAAAACCAAGTAACAATATAGGGCAAAATAGAAAACAAAAAGTTACTAGTCAAATAAAGGAAAACGTAAAAACAAACAAAAAAGAAGTAACACCAGAGCAACAAAGAAAAAGAAAAATAATATACAAAATATTAAAAATAGTAATTATAATACTAATATTATTAGTAGCAATTTTACTTACAATGTTTTCACCATTATTTAATATAAAAGAAATAAAGGTTTCAGGCAACAGCAAAATATCAGCAGAAACCATTATAAGTTTATCAAAAATACAAGTAGGACAAAATATATATAAAGTAAATGATGGAAAAGTAGAACAAGCATTAAAAGAAAATGCATACATAGAAAAAGTAAAAATAGAAAGAGCATTACCATCAATTATAGAATTAAAAGTAGAAGAAAGAGTAGCCACTTTTATGTTGGAATATGGAAATAGCTATGTATATTTAAATAATCAAGGGTATATGTTGGAAATATCAGACCAAAAGCTAGAAGTTCCAATAATACAAGGGGCACAAGTACTAGATGAAGACATAAAAGAAGGAAATAGGCTTCCAAAGGAAGACTTACAAAAAATGGAGTTAGTACTAAAAATAGTAGAGGCTACAAAACAAGCAGGAATATTAAATTTGCTTACTAAAATAGATATATCAGATGAAACAAATTACAAGGCAATGTTCGAAACAGAGCGAAAAGTGGCACATCTAGGAGACTGCGCAAATCTAGTAAACAAAATGAAGTTCGTACAAGAAATAATAGAAGATCAAAAGAATATTCCTGGTGAAATATTTGTAAATATAAATTTAAACGAAAGAGATCCATATTTTAGATCGCAAGTGTAGTCATAAAATAAATAAGCAGATAGGAAGTGAAAATTTAAATGAAGAATAAAAGTAAAGCAGCAATAGTCATTTCAATTTCATGTGCATTATTAACAGTAGGAATAATAGTGCAATTAAATACAATGAAGGATTTGAATAAAACAGTTGGAGGAGAAGATTTTGCACAAAGTGACTTAAGAGATGAAGTTTTAAGGTGGAAAGAAAAATATGATAATACAGCAAAAGAAATAGAAGAAGCCGAAAAACAACTAGCAGAGGTAAGAGAAAAATCTACGGAAAATGATGATGGACTATCAGAAACAGAGCAGCAAATAAAAAATAATTATAACTTATTAGGGACAACAAATTTAGAAGGTTCAGGAGTAGAGATTACAGTTACAGATGATAAAGACATAAATCCATCAACAGCAAGTGCACTAATAAATTTAGGAAATTATATAGTACATTATAGTGATATTATGCAAATAGTAAATGAGTTAAAAAATGCAGGGGCAGAAGCAATTTCTGTAAATGGTCAAAGAATAGTAAGAACAACATCAATAAGATGTATAGGAAATGTAATAATGATAAATGATGAAAAGGTAGGAGCACCGTTCACAATAAGAGCAATAGGTCTTCCAGAAATGCTAGAACCTGCTTTAACAAGGTTAGGTGGATATTTACAAGTTTTAAATGATGCAGGACTAGAAACAGATGTAAAAAGGCTAGATAAAGTAGAAATACCAAAGTATACAGGTGCATTTCAAGCAAAATACATGAAAACAGTAAAATAGAAACACATAATAAAAGTAAGAGGTGAAAATATTGGATAAAGATAAAATAATATTAAGTATAGCAATAGGCTTTGTCTGCGTAATATTAATTGCCATAATGTTCACACAATTTAAAACAATAGATGAGGCAGATATAGTGGGAATAACAACAGCAAGAGAAGATGAGTTAACCACAATGCTTGCAACATGGAAACAAAAACAAGCAGAATTACAAGAGCAACTAGATAGTACAAGGCAAAGAATAGATGAGTATAATGAAAAAATTTCATCAAATCAAGCTGCAGAAGAATTGTTACAAGACGAATTAGAACAAACCAATATGCTAACAGGGCAAACTGATGTAGAAGGAGAAGGCATAGTATTAACACTTTCAGATGCAGAAAGGTCAGTTACCTATGAAGACTTATTAGAACTTATAAATGAATTAAGAGGTGCTGGAGCAGAAGCAATATCAATAAATGATCAAAGAATTATAAATATGACAGAAATAGTAGATGCAAATGCAATTTTAGTAAATCAAGAAAGAGTAGTTTCACCATATATAGTAAAAGCAATAGGAGGCATTACATATTTAACCAGTGCTATAAATCAAAAAAATATAGGTTTCGTAGATGTTCGAAGGGGAAGCGGCATAAATGTACAACTAGAAGAAAGCAAAAACGTAAAAATATCTGCATATTCAGGAAGAAGGAGTCAATTAGAATTTAGGTATGCTAAGGAGGTAGAAGAATGATAGTAGTAGCAATAGTAATTGGATGTTTAATAGGAGCGCTAATAGGAACAGTTATGCCAATTATACCATACACATATTCAGGATATTTAGCAATAGCAATTATAGCAGCACTTGATTCAGTATTTGGTGCAATTACATCTAGTTTAAAGAAAAATTTTGATATAAAAATATTTATATCTGGCTTTTTTGTAAATGCCATACTTGCCATGTTACTTACGTATTTAGGCGAAAGACTAAATATAGATATTCATTTAGCAGCAGTTGTAGTATTTGTAGGAAGAATGTTCAACAATTTAGGAATAATTCGTAGATACTATGTAGAAAAATTAACAAACAAAAAAGTATTTAAAAAGGCAGAAGAAACAATAAAAATAGCAAATGAACAAAATAATGATGATAAATAAATATACAAGTAAAAAACTAAATAAAATATAAAAATAAATAAAGGAAAATTTATAAAAGCAAAGAATATTATATTATGGATTATTTTAAAAGAAACTGATGAAAAAAGTAAATAAAAAACGAAAGATAAGAAAGTGCAACATGCACTTTCTAATTGTATGCAAAACAGCCATTTAACATAAAAAATTTAAATAAAATATATATTGCAAAATCATTACAAAAATATTACAAAATTATTACAAATTCTATTGACTTTTTTTTAAAAATATAATATTCTAATTAACAAATAAATTAAGCTAAAAATGGAGGCGTTAACTTTGGCTATCGGGGATATAATAGTAGGTATTGACATAGGCACATCTAAAGTAAGTTTAGTAGTTGGCAAAGTCAATAATTTTAATCAAATAGAAGTAATTTGCAATACTAGTCATAAGTGTAACGGTATAAAAAAATGTAGAATAATAGATGAAGATGAAATTACCCTAGCAGTATCTAAAGTAATAGAAGACGCAGAGCGTGAAACCGAACTAAAAATTAATTCTGCATATGTCGCAATACCTGGAAAATATGTTACAATAGTGCAAAATAGTATTGTAAAAGAAGCAAAAGACAAATACTCAGGAATATCAGCAAAAGATGTAACCTCGAGCATAATGCAAGTAAAAGATGTAGAAATACCAGATAACAAAATATTAATCGACATAGTAACAGATAAATTTATACTAGAAGATGGTAAAGAAGTTTCAGATCCAATAGGAAGTTTAAATTCAAGTTTTACAGTAGAAGCGCAAGTAATTTTAGCGGACAAAGAATATACAAGGCAAATATCAAACATATTTAAAAAAGTAGGAATAGAAATAGATGGTTTCATACCAGTAACTTTAGCGGAAAGAAATTTAATGTTAGATAGTAACGAGCTAACTGACAATATAATGTTATTAGATATAGGCGCAGGCAATACGGAAATAGGCGTATTCGAACAAAACGGCTTTGTATACACAAACACACTTCCACTTGGTGGAGATACAATCACATCAGACATATCTTTAGTATTAAACATAGAGTTAGAAGAAGCAGAAAAGCTAAAAAAACAATACGGGCTAGCTCTAAAATCATACATAGATAATGATAATGAAATAATATTAAACACATATAAAGGGGATAGTAAAACTAGGGCAATAAAAAGCTCAGAATTAATAGAGGTAATAGAAGCCAGAATAGAAGAAATATTTTCTTTAGTAAACAAAGACATTATGGCACAAGGCATAAAACAAAGAATTAACAATGTAATATTAACAGGTCAAGGAATTACAAACATTAGTAAAAGTGATGTAGCAGGCAAAGTAGCATTAAATATACCTGTAAAAATCTCAACGGGAAGGTTAATTAGCACAGTAAGGCCAGAATACAGAACAGCATATTCTTTAGTTAGGTATGTAGCAGCAAAACCTTTTGCTAAAACAGTATCAAGCAGTATAGATTCAAACTCACAAGAAAGCATATTCAAAACAATAATAGAAAGAATAAAAGAGTTTTTCTATAGTTAAAGTTATTAATTTTAAAAATATATAATTAATTTGGAGGAGGAGAAAACATGATGTTAGATAGCGTTGAAGAAAATACAATGTTAGATGGAACAGCTACAATAAAAGTAATTGGTGTAGGTGGAGCTGGAAACAATGCAGTAAACAGAATGGTAGACTCAGGAATAAAAGGTGTAGACTTTATTGCAGTAAATACAGATAGACAAGCCCTACTACAATCCAAAGCAGCATCTAAAATACAAATAGGCGAAAAAATAACAAGAGGTCTAGGAGCAGGAGCAAATCCTGATATTGGAGCACAAGCAGCAGAAGAAAGCAAGGCAGAAATTCAAGAAGCATTAAGAGGAGCAGACATGGTATTTGTTACAGCCGGAATGGGTGGAGGAACAGGTACTGGTGCAGCGCCAATAGTTGCAAGTGTAGCAAAGGAAATGGGAATATTAACAATAGGAGTTGTTACAAAACCATTCACATTTGAAGGAAAGAAACGTTTATCTCAAGCAGAACGTGGAATAGAAAGTTTAAAAGGAAAAGTAGATACACTAGTAGTAATACCAAACGACAAATTACTACAAGTAATAGATAGAAAAACATCAATAATCGAAGCATTCAAAATGGCAGACGATATCTTAAGACAAGGTGTTCAAGGTATATCAGACTTAATTGCAATTCCAGGTCTAGTAAATTTAGACTTCGCAGATGTTAAAACAATAATGTTAAACACAGGTATGGCTCACATGGGAATAGGTAGAGCATCTGGTGAAAATAGAGCAGAAGATGCAGCAAAGCAAGCTATACAAAGTCCATTACTTGAAACATCAATAGAAGGAGCAAGAGGAGTAATTATAAACATCACAGGAGGAAGAAACTTAGGATTACACGAAGTAAACACAGCAGCAGAACTTGTACAAAGAAGTGTAGACCCAGAAGCAAACATCATATTTGGTGCAGTTGTAGACGAAAACTTAGACGAAGACTTAGTTATTACAGTAATAGCAACAGGCTTTGAAAAAGATCCATCAACAGTAGCATCAAATGATGTATCAAGCATAGTAGACAAAGCATGGGGAAGCAAAATAAACTCAATTCCAGCTCCAGTAGAAAATTCAAATTCTTCAAATGATTTAGACATACCATCATTTTTAAGAAAGAAAAAATAAAACAAGAAAAAAATCATAAAAGCAAGAATAATCAATACATATATATAAACCCAAAAGAAATAATCTAAAAAAGTAGATTATTTCTTTTTTTCGTGTCCAAGAAACGACACAAAATTAAATAATAACAGTATAAAATAATAGGTACTTAAAAAATTAGCTATAAAGTTTACTAAAAAGTATTGCAAAATAAAGAAAGCGTAAAAGGAAGAATTATGACAGTATATATAGATATTGTATTATTAGAAAATTTGTGTATGAACTACATAATATTATTTGCAACAGGCTACATATTAAAAATAAAACAAAATCATATAAGAGAAATAATATCGGCCTTTTTAGGTGCGGTATATGCAATATTAGCATACATGCAAATATTAGAAATGTATTCAACAATAACAATGAAAGTAATACTTTCAATAACAATGGTGTATATAGCATACAAACCAAAGAACTTAAAAAAATTAATAAAGCAATTAATAATATTTTACTTAACTTCATTTATATTTGGGGGGTGTGCATTTGCATTACTATATTTCATAAGACCGCAAGACATATTAGTGAAAAACGGAGTATACACAGGAACATATCCAATAAAAATAGCACTATTAGGAGCAATAGTAGGATTTACACTAACAGTTATAGCATTCAGAATAGTCAAATCAAAATTAAGTAAAAAGGATATGTTTTGCAAAATAAAAATAGATATAAATAATCAAGTTGTAGAAACAGTTGCAATGTTAGATACAGGTAATATGCTTAAAGATCCAATTACAGCAATGCCAGTTATAGTAGTAGAAAAAGACATTTTATATGGAGTATTACCAAATAAAATACTAAATAATTTAAATCAAATTATAGGAGGTGATGTCGGACCAGAGTTTTATGAAGAAGAAAATATAGAATATATGTCAAAATTTAGAGTTATACCATTTACATCATTAGGAAAAGAAAATGGTATGATATTAGGATTCAAAGCAGAAAAAGTTATAATAGAAATTTATGAAAACGAAGAGATTGTAAAAAATGTAATAATAGGAATATATGATAAAAAATTAAGTAAAAAAGGCGCATACTCAGCATTGTTAGGTTTAGACATATTAGAAAGGAGTGAAGAAAATGAACCTATTACAAAAGTTAGCTTGTAGTATAAACACAATTTACGCAAAGTTTATGCTTGATGATGAAATAGAAGAAATGCCAATATATTACATAGGTGGAAGCCAAACATTGCCTCCTCCACTATCACCAGAGGAAGAAGAAGAATTAGTAAATAAATTAGAAAACGGAGATTTAGAAGTTAGGCAGAAACTAGTAGAAAGAAATTTAAGATTAGTCGTATACATAGCAAAAAAATTTGAAAACACTGGAGTAGGTTTGGAGGACCTAGTTTCAATAGGAACAATAGGTCTTATGAAAGGAGTAAACACATTTAATGTAAATAAAAAAATAAAACTTGCTACATATGCTTCAAGATGCATAGAAAATGAAATACTTATGTATTTACGAAGAAGCAATAAATTAAAAGGAGAAATATCCATAGATGAACCACTAAATCAAGATGGTGATGGAAACGAACTATTACTTTCAGATATATTAGGAACAGATCCAGACATAACTTCACGAAGAATCGAAGACGAAGTAGATAAAAAATTATTAAAAGCTTCAATAGAAAGGTTAAATAAAAGAGAAAGAAATATAATGGAATTAAGATTTGGATTTATTAACGGCAATGAAAAAACGCAAAAAGAAGTAGCAGACATGTTAGGAATTTCCCAAAGTTATATATCAAGGTTAGAAAAGAAAATAATAGGTAAAATGAAAAAAGAAATAATGAGTAAAACCGGGTGAAATAAGGGGGACGGTTCTAAAATTCCGGAATTTAGGGACAGAC
>CANQDO010000019.1 GCA_947593355.1 uncultured Clostridia bacterium
TATTTTTTTGAAAATGCATATAATTTATCTAATAACTGGTTTGCTTCAATAAATGACCAGAAATCTTTTACTTTTATGCCTGTTAATTTTAATTGCATTATTGGTAATACAATTAATGTAAATATTATAAATATTAAAATATATATTACAATCATCATTAGTTCCATTTTACCCACCTTCTCTTTTGAATATACATATATTGTAACACATTTGTAATATTTTTGCAACACTTTTGTAATTTTTACATTTTTTAGGTGTTTTTTTCAATTTATTTTACACAAATAAATTTTAAAACAAGCTATTCTGTAGCTATAATTTATTAAATTTAATACATTTTTTATTATTTATTTTATTTTTGCTTTTTATGTGTTATACTTTAATCTATTAATAATATATTTATAAAAAGGATGGTTTTTATGGGAGATAGATTTCAATCTACTAAAAAAGCAGGAATATTTGGCATTTTAGGAAATATATTTTTGTTAATTATAAAGGGAGCTATTGGATTTATTTCAGGCAGTCAAGCTATGATTGCAGATAGTGCAAACAGTGCGAGCGACATTTTTGCTTCTGTAATGACTACTATTGGCAATAAAATTGCAAGTGAACCCCAAGATGATAATCACAACTTTGGACATGGAAAAGCTGAATATATATTTTCTCTTTTTATTAGCTTATCCATGATTGTTTTATCTTTTAAACTTTTATATGACGCAGTATTGTCTTTATTAAATAAAAATGAGTTACAATTTTCATGGATTTTGGTAGTTGTGTGCATTATTACTATAATAACCAAGTTTGCACTCTTTATATATACATATAAACTTTCTAAAAAATTTAACAATATATTGTTAGAAGCAAATATGAAAGACCATAGAAATGACTGCATCGTTACAACTTTTACTTTAATTTCAATTTTAGTTACTCTTGTAAATATATATTGGCTTGATGGCATTGTTGGAATTGGAATTTCTATTTGGATTGCATATACTGGAATTAAAATTTTTATTGAAAGTTATAATACTTTAATGGATAAATCTGTAGATGATGAGACTTTAAATACAATTTCAAATTTAGCTAAAAATTATCCTGAAATTCAACAAATTGATAATGTTTCTTCTTCTCCGGTAGGTTATAAATATATTATAGTCTTAACTATTTTTGTTGATGGCAATATGTCTACATTTGAAAGCCATTCTTTAGCAGATAAATTAGAAAAAGATATTAATTCTTTGGATAATGTTTATAGAACTATAATTCATGTAAATCCTATTTAAATAATAACAATCGAAAATTAAATATAACATGGTTTATTAGAAATTCCCCCAAGACAAACGTCTTGGGGGAATTCAATTTGAGATAGAAACTATTAAGTCAGCTTAATTCCAACTTATTTGGAAGTTCCTTCGTCATTCTTCTTGCCCATGAATGTATCGAGCATCAGATAACTCATCAACGGATTATTAGAACCACTCTCATTGCCACTCATCATAGAAGACATGAGCAGCAACTTCATCGTGTCATCATCTTTGCCGAATTTGTCTTTGAGAAGCAGAAACGGAAGAAACTGATTCATCTGACCGCCGTCTTCTGTCGAAGTCATCATAGAAGACATAAGCAACAGTTTCGTTGTGTCATCATCATCTCCGAGTTTGTCTTTAAAAAGCATCAACGGAAGAAGCTGATTCATCTGGCCATCCTCGCCTGTCTGGCCGCACATTGCTGATATAATAGCCAGCTTTTCCACATCGAAATCATCACCCATATTGAGCGAATCGCTGAGAGCGATAACCTTCGAATAACAGCTGAAACCCAGAACATTCTTGATAGGAACGACACTCTTCATCTCTCCAGTTCTCGCAGAAAGAGTCTGAGTCGGCGTCTGGGGAGTCGCAACCTTTGTTACGAAATAGTACTCCTCTTCGTCCTTAATAAGGTCGCCTACGCTGAGCTTGGTAGTAGGCAAAATGAAGATAGGAAGGTTGCCGAGCTGCATATCGCCGACATCAGTGATTTCCTTCTTCTTTTTGTCATAAATCCGCCAGCTGTCGCCATTCTTGACCGCAACACCCATAAGGGTACTTGCAATGTTCTCATCCTTATTAGGCCCGAATTCCATGTTCATGTTGAAAATGTTGCTTGACATAGTAGTATCCTCCTTATTTTCTTTTTCCTGTGGTTGTTGAGAAACTTGTACTTTGCTATCAAAAGCATCTTCGCGCTCTTTTAAAGCTCGTTCTCTGCTGTCAATAGCTTGTTCGCGCTCTTGCAGTTCTTTTTCCTTGCGTTCAAAGATTCCTACTTTTGAAAATTGATTGTAGTCCGACTGCTCAAATTCGAAGCCAAATGTGATAGACATGTGACGATTATCACCTTCATCACCTAACTTGGCACAAAGACATTCGTATTTGTAGTTGCAGTCTAAGCATTCATACCTTCCTACATCACTGTCTGCGGTAAAAGGTACCTCAAACATAACAGTGGGTTCGTCAATGCTTTCAATTATAGAAGAAATTTCAATTTTCCCCTTGATTGATTGATTTGCCCTTCTGCACATGGCGGCAGTAGAATAGTAACAATAGCCATTATGGAAATAAATTCTATAATTACCCTTGTTACAGTAATTTGGTACGTTAGAACATTCTAATTTAGCCGAACATTCATATGAATCATAATATTCTAACGCATACGGTCGATTCCACTTGTGCCATTTCCCGCAATAGGGACACAGGAAGCCTGTTGGGGTAAGACTTAAAAGCTTTTGATTCACGACATTACCTCCTGCCTGTGATAGTACTGTAAATAGTTTCTTATCTCCTTTCTATAAAGTGTATTTGTGCATATACACTTTAGGCTACCAAAGCCAATCTGCCTTTGATATATAGCACATTAAATACCGGGTTTTATTGTACCATAAATTTACATAAAAATCAAGTGTTTCTATATTAAAAAATCTAACTTTAAAGCGGGTAGATAAAATTGATTATATTTTATCTACCCGTTCATTTTCAATAGTACAATTATTTCTTTTTCTTGTTAGATGTTCTGTAAGTAATTCCATTCCCTAGGTTGACTGTTGTTGTTCCTCTCGAATTAATTGTAGCTTTACCTACTTTTTGACTTACTGAAATGCCACTTTTACTGATATTCAAGAAAGTTTCATCTCCAATTTTAATCCGTTTGCGATAACTAATTCCCATATAGATGTCCCCTTTCAAAATAAATGTACATCCTCTCTTTTAGCACAAGAGAATTTTAAAATATAAAATATAGTTATATTATAGCATATTTTACATAAGATTGTAAATAAGTTCATTTTAGAATTTTAGCTTACAATTATTTGTTTATTTTCATCTAGCTTAATATTTATTTCTTTATTCTTTTTTATTTTATTTTCCAAAATAGCTTCTGCTATTTTATCTTCTACACTTGTTTGAATTGCTCTTCTTAAAGGTCGTGCACCATAATTTGCATCAAAACCAGTTTCCAAAATTTTATCTTTAACTGCTTCATCTACTTTTATTTTATACCCTTGTTCTTCTAACCTTTTTGCTACTTGTTTTAACATTATATCTATAATTTGTCTTATTTCATCATTCTGCAACTTATGGAATACTATTATTTCATCTATACGATTTATAAATTCTGGTTTGAATTGCTTTTTCAATTCTGCTAAAACATCTTTTTTAGTATCTTCATATTCTTTTTTAGCATTATCTTCCCCATTATTTACACTGAATCCTAAAGCTTTCTTATCTGTAATTAATCTTGCTCCAACATTTGATGTCATTATAATTACTGTATTTTTAAAGTTAACTGTTCTGCCATTACTATCTGTTAAACGTCCATCATCTAATATTTGAAGTAGCATATTCATTACATCTGGGTGAGCCTTTTCAATTTCATCAAATAGAATTACAGAATATGGCTGTCTTCTTATTTTTTCTGTTAATTGACCTCCTTCATCGTAGCCTACATATCCAGGAGGTGAGCCAATTAATTTAGATATTGAATGTCCTTCCATATATTCTGACATATCTATTCTTATCATGGCTGATTCATTTCCGAATAATGCTTCTGCTAAAGCCTTTGAAAGTTCTGTTTTTCCAACACCTGTTGGTCCTAAAAATAAGAATGAACCTATTGGTCTATTTGGATCTTTTAAACCTACTCTACCACGACGAATTGCTTTTGCAACCGCTTCTACCGCTTCATTTTGACCTATAACTCTTTCATGTAAATTTTTCTCTAAATTTATTAACTTTTCGTTCTCATCTTGAGTTATTTTCTTAACTGGTATTCTTGTCCAACTTGCAATTACATCTGCAATATCTTCTTCTGTAAGAGTAATTAACTCTTTACTGTTTTTATTCTTCCATTTTTCTTTTTCCTTCTCTAATTTCTGTTCTTGTTCATGTTGTTTATCTCTTAATGTTGCTGCTTTTTCAAAATCTTGTGTACGTATTGCATCTTCTTTTTCCTGTGATATTTTTACTATTTCTTCTTCTAATTTTTTTAAGTTGTCTGGCTGTGTATATGCTTTCATTCTTACCTTTGAAGCTGCCTCATCAATTAAATCTATAGCCTTATCTGGCAAAAATCTATCATTTATATATCTAACAGAAAGTTCTACAGCTGACTTTATTGCTTCTTTCGTAATTTTTACATTATGATGTGCTTCATATTTATCAATAATTCCTTCCAATATTTTTACAGTATCTTCACTTGAAGGCTCTGTAACTGTAACCGGGCTAAATCTTCTTTCTAATGCACTATCTTTTTCAATATACTTTCTATATTCATTTAATGTTGTTGCACCAATTACCTGAACATCACCCCTTGCAAGAAGTGGTTTTAAAATATTGGCTGCATCTACTGCACCTTCTGCTGAACCTGCTCCTACTATTGTATGAATTTCATCAATAAATAATATAACATCTCCTGCCTTTTTTACTTCATTTAAGCACTTCTTTATTCTTTCCTCAAAGTCTCCTCTATATTTAGCACCAGCCACCATACTTGAAATATCAATACTTACTATTCTTTTATTTTTCAAAACTTCTGGTACATCTTCTTGTACTATTTTTTGCGCTAAACCTTCAACTATGGCTGTTTTTCCAACACCTGGTTCACCAATTAGGCAAGGATTATTTTTCATTCTTCTTGATAATATTTGAATTACCCTTTCTATTTCATTTTTTCTGCCAATTACAGGATCTATTTTTCCTTCTCTTGCTTGCTTACTTAAATCTGTACTAAATTGATTTAGAGTTTGAGTTTGATTATAGCTTCCTTTTCCACTTGAAGAATTTTGATTTTTGTCTATATTAGATATAGTTTCTTCATCATTTATTACCTTTACAATTTCATTGTAAAGCTTTTGTGGGTCTACATTTAAATTAAGCATAATTCTAACTGCTACACTATCTCCTTCTCGCATTATTCCTATTAATAGATGTTCTGTTCCAATGTAGTCTGAACCTAATTTTTTAGCCTCTCTAAATGCATTTTCTATAATTCTTTTTGTTCTAGGTGTAAAACCTACAGTTTCAACTTCACCTCTATTTTCTTCATTTCTGCCTATTAAAGCTTCTATTTCGCCTAATATTGCTTCCGGTGTTACATTTTGACTTTCTAATACTTTGCTTGCAACTCCAACACCTTCTTTAGAAAGTCCATATAAAATATGCTCTGTTCCTATATAATTGTGGCCTAATTCTATTGCAATATCATTTGCTAATTGAATTGCTTTTTCAGCTCTTTTTGTAAATTTATACATCAATTTAATTTACTCCTTTCTAATTATTTTCTATTTTTTTAATGATAAAATAATATTATTGCTTTTTTATGTTAATTATGTTATAATATTCCTTGTAACTAATTGTTTTTAATTTAACTCAAATATTTTGAGTTTCATTTTAAGGAGGACAATATATGTATCTATTTTTTCAACTTTTAATAACAGTACTATCAGCCTGCTTTTTTTGCAAAATTGATACATCAGTTGCAATTTGTTATTCAATTTTAATGGGATGCTTTATGATTGCTAATCAAATTAACTCTTCCAAAAATAAAAAGAAAAAGTGATTTCTGGCAAGCATTTTCGAAATCGGAAATGCTTGCTATTTTATTTTAAAATTAGTCTTGTCTCCTTTTACAAACTTTACTATTTATCATTTTTTACAATCTGCTTTATTACCTCTCCTCTTTTTATATCTCTATTATAACCGTTTAAAACTTCTCCAACATATTTCTGTAAATTTGCAGGTTTTGTATATAGTTCTAGTTTTTTTACTTTTCCATCATCAAGTTCCTTTATAATGCCTAAATCCGTTCCCAACTTTACCTCTGAAAGCAAACTTATACATTCATCTGAAGTTATTTTCTTTGCATTTGTTAAAATTCCATAAGCTCTATATACTCTATCTTCAAGTTCTAACTGATTTTTTCCTAAATACTTTCTTGCTAACCTTTCTTGTTCCATTACTTTTTTAGTTATATTCTCTAAATTTGCAATAATTTCTTTTTCAGTTGTTCCTAAAGTTTTATTATTTGAAATTTGATATATTGCACCTTTGCTATCGCTTTCCTCTCCATATATTCCTCTTATAGTCATTCCAAAACTATTTACTATATGAAGTATTTTAGATAAATTTCCTGTCATTTGCAAAGCTGGTAAATTTACCATTACAGATGCCCTTAAACCTGTTCCTACATTAGTAGGACATGCAGTTAAATAGCCATAATTTTTGTTATATGCATAATGTAATAATTCATCTAATTTTTTGTCTATTTCTATTGCCAAATTCATTGTTTCTTTTAACTCTAAACCTGAACTAAATACTTGAATACGAAGATGATCTTCTTCATTTATCATTATACAAATATTTTCTTCATCATTTATTAATATTGCTGAATCATCTTTATTTAATGCTATTTCTGGACTTATTATATGTTTTTCTACTAAACTTAATTTTGTTATATCGTCCATATCTTTTATATATAAAAATTTTAGCCCATAGCCTATACTTGGAGTTACATATTTAATTTTTTCTAGCAATTCTTTTGTTGACTTTTCGGTTTGTCTTACTTTAAAAGGTAATCCTGCAATGTTTCTTGCAAGTCTTATTCTTGTACTTATTACTACATCTGATTCTTTTCCATTTTCCAAATACCAATTTGACATTTTTCTTCCCCCAATCAAACTTATTCTTTTATCATCGATTGCTTTATATCTCTATTCTGCTATTGTTTATTTCATATAATTATTTACCTTCTAATTTTTTTATTTCATCTCTAGTTTTTGCTGCATCTTCATATCTTTCTTCTTTTATTTCTTGTTTTAATCTTTCTTTTAATTGTTCTAATTTATTCTCTTCTTTTTCTGTTTCGTTATCTTTTAAATCTGCTTCATTTTCTTGTGTACTATTTTTTTCTTTTTCAGAACTTTTACCTTCAATAAATTTTGCATTTCTTCCAACATGTCTATTAGTACCTTGAATACTCTTTAAAAGACCATCTATTCTATTGGAAAATGTATCATAACATTCATCACATCCAAACTTTCCTTCTTTTAAGAAATCATCATAGGTCATTCCGCATTTATTACAAGTTAATGTATTTGTATCTCCTAACAAATTTGGCATAAATTCATTCATTTCAAACATATCGTCTAAAAAGTTTGAAAAATTTATTGGCATACTAAAATTAATGTCATCTAATCCTAATTCTTTTGCACATTTATCACACAATGTCATTTGTTTTTTTACTCCATTTATTATTTGGGTATATTTTACATTTGCTTCATTTTCTCCACAATTTTGACACAACATAAAAATCACTCCTTTAAACTAAATTTAATAACATATTTTTAAATATTCTTGCTCTTAATTTATCTCTTTCTGGTTGAGATATTGCTAATATATTGTCACTTGTTGCTACCTTTAATAGTTTTGCCTCTAATTCGCTTATAATTCCATAAGATAGAAAATTACTAATAAATATATCTACTTCTTGATTTGTTATAGTATCTTCTATACTCGTAATTATATGCATTAAGTAATTACTTTTTGTAATATTTACCTTCTTTATTCTTATACAGCCTCCGCCACCTCTTTTGCTTTCTACGTAATACCCTTGAGATGGTTTAAACCTTGTTGATATTACATAGTTTATTTGAGATGGCACACAATTAAATTGCTCTGCTAAATCGTTTCTTTGTATTTCTATATACTCGTCATCTTCTGTAAATAATTGCTTTATAAAATCTTCTATCATGTCTGAAATTCGCATATCATCACCTCTTTTATTTTTACGTTTACAGTATTACATATCTATTCCTACTTTTGCTTACTAATTTATATGTTTTATTTTGACTTTGACTTTCTTTGACCTATAAATAATTATACTATGTTCACTAAATTTCTCAATCTCCATTTTTTATCTTATATAAAAATATACATTTATTATCATTGATTTATCATAAATTTTATTATACTTTCTTTTGTTTTTATCGTTTTTCTTTAAATTTCTCTCGTTTTCTCTTCCTTGATAAAGGGGACGGTTCTAAAATTCCGGAATTTTAGAACCGTCCCCTTTATCATTAGCTATTTTTCTTTGTCATTTCTGCCATGTTTTCAGCGTTTTCTTTTTGTTTATCTAGTGTAAGCCACGCAAAGTAAGAGGATACAAACTCGCCATATTTTGTGGCATCTTCTTTTTCTTTTATATTACTTCTAACTATTTTGTTATCACTATACGTATTCTTATCCATAAAAAATGCACCTCTTTATTTAAAGTATGTGCATTTTCATATTATTTATTCTTTTATAATTTTCCATATATATATTAATTTATATACTTATTTAAAGCTTCTGCAACTCCATTATTATCATTATCTGAAACCACAACATCTGCTACTTCTTTTATATATGGTGCGCTATTTCCCATCATTATGCCTAATCCTGCATTTTGCACCATTTCTTTATCATTTACATTATCTCCTATTGCTATTATTTCTTCCCTTTGTATTCCAAGCTTTTGACTTAAGTTTTCTAGTGCTCCCCACTTATCAACATTAACGTTTGTTATTTCTGTATAATAATAATTTATTTCTACATCATCTGTTCCATCTTTTATCATTTTTCTTGACATATGGGCTACATCTAAAACATCAACATTTTTTATATTCCTTAATTTTTTTATTATACTGTCAAAAATTATTTTATCATTATCACATACTGTTATTTTTAAATAATTTTTTTCGTTTTCTTCTACATATTTATATATATCTTGAACAATACTAATATTAGTTCTTTTATCATCTGGTTTATTTGCATTTTCTTGATTGTAAAACAATGTATTAAAATTTAAAGATTTTGTAAGTATAGTATCTTCTGTATAAACATTATAATATATGCTATTTTCTTCACAGATTTTTATTATTTGTAAGACTTTATTTTTTTCTAAAAATTTATTGTATATGATTTCTTCTTTTTGAATATCATAAGTAATAGCACCATTTCCGCATATTATATAATTACTTGTACCAAGCTCATTTGATAAATTTTTTACAGACATTATTGGTCTTCCTGATGCAAGTACTAAATTTACGTTTTTTTGACTTGCTACTTTTATTGCTTTTTTATTTTCTTCTGATACTTCTCCATAAGAATTAAGAAGTGTTCCATCTAAATCTATTGCTACTAATTTATACATTTTCTTCTCCTTTGATTTTATTTTACATTTAGATTATACCACTTGAAAAATTTTTATACAATATATTTTAGGTAATGATTTACATGTAATTATTTATACTAACTATTTTTCAACTTTAAGTTAATTATATAAGCAAAAAACCCACTAATTAGTGGGTTAATCGCTAAAAATTATGCTGTCCTTTGAGCATATTCTTTTGCCATTTGAATAAATTCGTCTTTAGATATGCCACTATTAGGCGGCAAATTGATGATATAACGATCCTTGTTTCCTTGTACTTTATAAATTTTGGCATTATACGTGGTTGCAGCATACTTAAAAAATTGACTGTAAAATCTTAATTCTCTTTTCCTCGTTTCGTTTAAACGTGTCATATCTATTCTCCTTAATTTTTATTTTATAAAGAAGTTACTCTATATATTATATCACATTTTACTATTTTTTTCTATCATTTACATAAAATTTCCAGTGTATTTATATTTTATTTGTGCAACATATATAATGAAAAAACATAAGTTAGTTTTTTCATTAGTAACATTCACATTCTAGGAGGTGAAAACAATGACAAATTCAAATTCTAAAGTAGTTCCAGAAGCAAGAGAAGCTTTAAATAAATTCAAATATGAAGTAGCTTCAGAAGTTGGTGTAACTTTAAAAGACGGATATAATGGAAATTTATCTTCAAGAGATGCTGGAAGAATTGGTGGAAACATGGTTAGAAAATTAATAGAAACTGCTGAAAAACAAATGTCTAACAAATAGTTATTTTTATTGAATTCTATAATATATTAGTACAGGAATGTATTTTTTGCCTTTATACATATAAAGACAGGAAGTATGTTCCTGTCTTTTTATAAAGGGGACGGTTCTAAAATTCCGGAATTTTAGAACCGTCCCCAAAATTACCTTTGTAAATCATCTTTTTTTAATTTTTCTAACTGCATTATTTGTTCTTTTAATGGTACACTATCTGGATGTGCTTTTATTGCTTCATTAGCCCAAAAACTTGCGCTTTCATAATCACCTTTTGACTTTTCAATATGTATTAATTGCCTATATGCCATTGCATTATTACTTTGTACTATTAAATCCAATAATTCTTGTTCTGCTTCGTCCACCATACCTTGTTTATAGTAGGCAAATGCCAACATATTTCTTTTGTTTACATCATTTGGCTTTGCTTTTATTTCCAACTTGTACTTTTCTATTACTTTAGAATAATCCTCTAGTTCAATATTTCCCTTTACTTCTACTTTTTGTTTTTTCATATTAAATACCCTTTCCTTTCTTGATTTCGTAGGAAAAGTACATACATTTATGAACATTAATTATTTCCATACTATTCTTCCACTTTTTTCCAATATTCTATCATATTTTTATTTGCTTTTCAACTTTTTACACCTATTTATTTCATCATAAGTAATAACTCCATTATTCCCCACTATTTCTTTTAACCTAATATCTTTGTTATTAATATCTATAGAATTATTTATTGATTCATATAATGCTGAATTATCAAAATATTCATATAAATTATTTTCTGTAAAAATTTTTCTAATTTCTTCGCTTAATTCTATTTCTACATTATTTATAATTATGCCTTCAAAACCTGTTATTTTATCTATTGTGGTGTCTGCTAAATTAATAATTATTGCATTTCTGTTAACATTATAACTATTTAACTCCTCATTATTCATATCAAAATTTATTACAACACCTGCTCTTTTTAAACTCTTTTTTCTATTATTGGTTACTGTTATTAATATTCCCTTATCTGCATACGTTTCCTCTAACTTTTTATATTTTGCAATTTCATTTGTTACTATGTTTACTGTTTTTACCTTTTCTACAAGATAGTCTACAGTTTTTACTACATCTAAATTATATTTTTGAGATACAATATGTATATCTTGCACTTTTAAGTTTCCTACAGCTAATTGTAAAATTTTATCTAATAAAGCTTTTTGCACTAATTTTCCTTTTATTACTTTACATTGTATTTTACCTTCTAATTTTTTTAATTTTTTTGATATTACTATTTTGCAATTTGAATCTATTTTATTGTTCAATAATTTTAACATTTTATCTTGATTTTTCTCATCTATAGGAAACATTACAATTTTTCTATTTTCATCAATATTTCTAATAATTAATTTATTTAACTTCATTTTTAATTTTTCTATAAATTTTAATTTTTCAGTTTTTTCAAGTTTTTTTAGATATATAATCATAAAATCACCCTTTACATAGTATGTAAAAAGTGATTTATTTATGTATTATACTATTTAATTATTTATTAGTGTTGCTACTAAATCCCAATATCTACTGTATTCATAACCTTCTCTCCAATATGCTGCTCCTGCTAAATCGTACTTATGCATTAATTCAAACCTTGCCCTTATAGAAGCCTCATCTTCAAGCCACATCTTGCAAGTTCTACCATTTTGAGTAAACTCTACATAGTTTTGCTTTAATGAATCATCCCATTTTTTCTCTACTCCACTTGGTATTTTACTTTCAACATTTTTTAATAAAACTACTTCACTAGAATACGTTCCATCTGAATTGCTTCTCCATAACCTTGTATATAAAGGCATTGCTAAAATAACTTTTTCAGGTTCAATTTCTTCTTGTGTTCCAACAAATTTTTTAATATTTGTTTCTACCCAGTCACAACCCCCTGTTGTACCAGCATTATTACTTGATGTTCCATACTGATCATAAGCCATATATACAATATAATCTGCTACTCTTCCTATTGTATGCCTATCATAACAGCCAGACCAATTTTCTGAACCATCTGGAGCTGTAACATCTACTGATAAAACTTTTCCATATTCTCTAAGCCTTGGTGCAAGCTCTATAATAAACCTTGAAAATACATTTTTATCCTTTTCATACATATACTCAAAATCTATGTTTATTCCATCAAAATTACAATTTGATGCCATATTAACAATATTATTTATTAAGTTTTCTCTTAAAACATAATCATTTAAAACTTCTGACGTAGTATCTATTAAACCATCTCCATTTGAAACTAATGCCCAAACTTTATAGTTATTTTTATGTGCCCACTCTACATATCCTTGCTCTGGTTTATTTATAAGTAACTCTCCTTTTCCTGCTTCCTTTAATGATGCAACTGTTGGAGATATAACATTTATTCCATTTATTTTATCTGCTCTTGCTACAATTTTTGCATATTCGCTATAATAATCCCATGCTAAACTTACTTTTCCTTCTACTTGCTTTTCATATTTCATATTATCTCTTACAGTAAATTCATTTGCAATTTCTTTAGTATAACCTATTGTTCCATTTAGAGTTCTAACTTTTGTCCAGCCTTTTAAATCTTCTTCAGTAGGAACTATTACAACACTATTTCCTTTTGTTTCTTTCTCTAAACTTCTTGAAATTACAGTTGGCAAGTATTTTATATCACAGTCTTTTGATATATTAGCCATTTTCTTTTCTCTATCTAGTGAATCTACTACTACTACATTGTTGCCTTTTATATAGCTTACTTCTACATTATATATGTTTCCTAATTCCGAAAAAGGTAAGTATATTTCATCATCTTTTTTAGTTGCCATACCAAAAAGCTTTACATTTGAACCATTTACTGTTATTTCTCTTTTATCTAATGGAAGAGTTGCTATCTTCATATCAGAACCTGTTATTATTTGATTATATTTCTCATCATAAAGTATGTCTCCATCAAAGAAATTTTCAATATCTTTTTCAGACATATATACAGTATCATTATCAACGTACATATCATTTTTTAAGCTTAAAGTTACATTACTATTATTAATTATTAAATTTATTCTTCCTTTTATTTCATTATCTGCATAGTTTGGTGCTGTATTTATTACTACGCCAACAACAGCTATAAATAGCGCTACTACAAAACATTTAATTATAAAATTTGGTCCATTTTTTTCTTTTTTATCTTTTTTCATTTAAATTCTCCTCTATTTTCTATTTACTCTATTAATATATCATATATTGATTTTTTAGTGAAGTTATTTTTTTAATTTTTTGCATAATTTTAGAAATTTAGGCAAATATATTGATAGTACTATTTTTGAAGGGAATGATATTTATGGAAAAACATATTATTGTAACTGGATCTTCTACTGTTTCATGGAAAGATGCCATTATACAAACTATTGGTGAAGTTTCTAAAACTATTGATTATATATCTAGTGTTAAGATTTTAGATCAAAGAGCTTCTGTTTCTGGTAAGAAAATATCAGAATATTTCGTAGATATAGACTTAACTTTTGTTATTGATAGAAATAGAGATTAACTTATTTTGTAAGGATGCTTAAATTTACTTACAAATAAATTAGGAAAGGAATGATTTTTATGGATAATCCTTTAGATACACAAGAAAAATATAGCAAATATGTAGACAAAAAATCCCCTAATTCCCCTATTTTAAAAAATTGTTTTAATGCATTTTGGGTTGGTGGACTTATTTGTTCTATTGGGCAAATTATAGCTAATTTTTGTAAATATCAAGGCATGGAACAGCAATCCGCAAACACAGTAGTTTCAATTATATTAATTGGTTTAGCTGCATTTTTAACAGGTCTTAATATATTTAATAAAATCGGAAAGTTTGCAGGAGCAGGTTCTCTTATACCTATTACAGGTTTTGCAAATTCTATTGTTTCTCCTGCTATTGAATATAAATCCGAAGGTTATGTTATGGGTGTAGGCGGTAAAATGTTTACAGTGGCTGGACCTGTGCTTGTATTTGGTATTTCCGCTTCAGTTATAATAGGAATTATCGCTACATTTTTCGTTGGTGGATAATAAATTTTACAATATTTAGGATATTTACAATATTTAGAATAATAGATTTTACACTATTAACTATTACTAGTTCATTAATAAATTATAAAATTTGCTAGAAAGGAGAAATTTGTATTTTAGCTTATGAATAAATTAGGTAAACAAACAATTAAATTTGATAACCCTCCCACTATCAGTCAAACTGCTTCAATAGTTGGTCCAAAAGAAGCTCAAGGTCCTATGGCAAAATATTTTGACCAATGTTTGGAAGATGAGTTTTGGGGAGAAAAAACTTGGGAAAAAGCCGAAAGTAAAATTATTAAAGAAACTACAAATATGGTTATTGCAAAATCTGGTATTGCTTCTAATGAAATAGACTTCTGTTTTGCAGGTGATTTATTAAATCAGTGTATTTCTTCAAGTTTTGGTTTAAGAGAAATAAATATTCCATTTTTCGGAGTATTTGGTGCATGCTCTACTTTTGTTGAAAGTATGTGTTTAGGTTCAATATGTATAGAAAGTGGTTGTGCTAAAAATGTAATATGTGCCACATCTAGTCACTTTTGTAGTGCAGAAAAGCAATTTAGATTTCCATTAGAATTAGGAAATCAACGTCCCCCTACTTCCCAATGGACAGTAACAGGAAGTGGCGCCGTAATTTTATCTGCAAGCGGACAAGGTCCATTTATTACTCATGCTACCCCTGGAAAAATCGTAGATATGGGAATAAAAGATGCTAATAATATGCGGTGCTGCAATGGCCCCTGCAGCCTTTGATACTTTAATTACACATTTTCAAGATACTGGAAGAAAGCCTAGTTACTATGACGCAATTATTACTGGAGATTTAGGTTATGTTGGTAAAGATATTTTAATAGATTTATGCAAAACTAAAGGCTACAATATTGCTAGCAATTACAATGACTGCGGTGTGCTTATATTTGATAAATTAAATCAAGATACTCATTCTGGTGGCAGTGGCTGTGCATGTTGTGGAACTGTGTTCTCTGGCTATTTTTATAAACAACTTCAAGAAAAGAAAATTAATAAGATTTTGCTTATTGCTACTGGTGCTTTAATGAATTCTACTAGTAGTCAACAAGGTGAGTCTATTCCAGGTATTGCTCATGCAATATCTATAGAAAACTAAACTATTAGGGACGGGGTTAAATAGTTTAGCAAAGAAAAATATAATATTATTGTTTTGAAATATAAAATAAATTTACTAAACTATTTAACCCCGTCCCTAATAGTTTAGAGAAAGGATTATAATATGGAATTTTTACAAAGTATGGATTGGATGCAATTATTAAGATGTTTTGTTGTTGGCGGAATTATTTGTATTATAGGTCAAATATTAATTGATAAAACTAAACTTACTCCTGCTAGAATTTTAGTTATATTTGTTACTACTGGCGCTATTTTAGGTGGTCTCGGATTATACAAATATTTAATTGATTTTGCTGGAGCTGGTGCTACTGTTCCACTTACAGGTTTTGGAGCAAACCTTGCAAAAGGTGCTATAGAAGAAGTTCAAAATAGTGGTTTACTTGGAGCATTTATAGGTGGTGTTAAAGCTTCTGCTGGAGGTATTGCCGCTGCAGTATTTTTCGGATATCTTGCATCTTTAATTGCCAAACCAAAGATAAAGAAACAATAAAAAGCTATATAAAGCTATATAAAGTTATATAAATCATTCTATACAAATTATAAAATATATTTATAGAATATAAAATAAAATAGGAATTTCTTCCTATTTTTTCTTTTCTAATTTTTCATATATTTCATACCAACTATATACTCTTTTAATATTCTCTCCTTCTATTTCAGCATTGTACATAGCATTAAAGCATAATACTGGAATCTTAGATGATATTTCTACTGTATTTTTTGGATTATCTTCTATCATAACATCAATGTAATTTCCTATACAATATGGTAATTTACTACCTTCGGTATAAATTATTCTATCATATTCTATTTTATTTTCTTCTAACCACTTTGAAACAAATTCTTTCATTTTTCCATAAGATTCACCTGTAAGCCCCTCTTCATTTCGTCCAGTTACTATATATATTTCGTTTCCTTCTTCTCTTAATTTATGTATTATTTGTGACGCAAAATCTCTTGCTTTATATTCTTTTGCATAATACTCCAAATATGTTTCCCAAAATTTTGCACATTGTTCATCTGTTAAATCATATACTTCATCATCTACAAACTTCTTTTTTAAAATAACAGGTAAATTATTTTCTAAACAAAATTTGCTACCATAGTCTAATTCAAACCTTTCTAAATCTATTAATACTCCATCTATATCTACTCCTATTCTCATATTTTCCTCCATTTATTATTCTTATTTTTATTTCATCAAAAACATTAAACACTATATATTAAATTTTGTCAATTACCAAAAGAAAAAGTCTGCCTATATTTCTATAAGCAGACCTTAAGAGAAATTATTCTCTTAGAATAACATTGTGATGAATTTCCATATGGTTTTGAGGATTGTTATAGCAATATCGAAAATGATATTAATTCCACAAACAACCCATGTGACAGCCCATGACGCTGGCTTCATGAATACCAATATTAAAACCAGCACTACAACTGAACCTGCAATACTGTTATATGTAGACTTTGAAATTTCCACACATATTAGTATTGCTACTGCCACACATACTACTGCATAAAAAGCATTTGAGCCTACACTACTTACATAATTCCGATACGCAACAATTCCTACCAATAAACCAATTACGGCATACAATGCCATAATAACTTTATTCTTGTTTGTCATTTTTTGTCCTCCACAATGTTTTTTATAATGAGATATTTTTATTATAGCATATTTTACATAATCTAGCAATTCATTTTGGTAATAATTTTTGATTTATCTTTTCTAAATTGCACTTATTTTATAGAATTACATTTAACTTTTGACTTGACATTTAACTTTTTACTCGACTTTTATATTTTTTAGAAAATCAATCATTAAAGAATTTATTAATACTTGCTACATTTTTTCTTTTATAGTAATATAATATAAATAAAACTTTTAGGAGGTTATACTTATGTGCGGAATTGTAGGATATGTAGGAGAAAACAAAGCCACTCCTATACTAATTAATGGGCTTTTAAAATTAGAATATCGTGGATATGATTCAGCAGGTCTTGCTGTTGTTGAAAATGGCAACCTAGCTGTAATGAAAAATAAAGGTAGAGTTTCAAATTTAGAAGAAATTGATGGTATTAATGATTTAACTTCTACTATTGGAATTGCACATACAAGATGGGCCACTCATGGAAAGCCATCTGCGGAAAATGCTCACCCTCATGTGGATAATAGCAAAACTTTTGCAGTTGTCCACAATGGTATTATTGAAAATTATAATGAATTAAAAGATTTTTTAATAAGTAAGGGCTATACTTTTTATTCCCAAACTGATACGGAAACTATTCCCAACTTAATACATTATTATTTTTCAAGAGATGAAAAAGATGATGGAGATAAGTTTTTGCGTGCAGTTCGTTCAGCTTGTAATGATTTAAAAGGAAGCTATGCTATTGAGGTTATCTCTAATTTATCACCTAACGAATGTATTGTAGTTAGAAAGGATAGCCCTCTTGTTGTAGGTGTTGGAACAAATGAAAATTATATTGCATCAGATATTCCTGCAATACTGCCTTTTACAAAAAATTTCTATCTTTTAGATGATAATGAACTCACAGTTATAAAAAAGGATTCTGTGTTCTTCTATGATAATAGCCTTCAAAAGCACAATAAAGCTATAAAAAACATTGAGTGGGATGCCTTATCTGCTGAAAAAGATGGATATGAAGATTATATGTTAAAAGAAATTTTTGAACAGCCTAATTCTATTAGAGAAACTATAGGTTCCAGACTAAAATTAGGCGAAGAATGTAATTTTGACGATTTAGATTTTTCTAAAGAATATTTAGAAAATTTAAATAAAATTTATATAGTAGCATGTGGAACTGCTATGCATGCCGGACTTGTAGGAAAAAATATTATAGAGAAATTGTGTAAAATTCCTGTTACTGTAGATATTGCCTCTGAATTTAGATACAGAGATCCTTTATTAGATGAAAAAACTTTATGCATATATATCACTCAATCTGGTGAAACCGCAGATACCATTGCAGCCTTAAAACTTGCAAAATCTAAAGGTTCTAAAACACTTGCTATATCTAATGTTATAGGTAGTTCAATAACAAGAGAAGCAAACTATTCTATTTACACCCATGCAGGGCCTGAAATTGCCGTAGCATCAACTAAAGCATATACATCACAAGTTGTACTTCTTGCTATACTTGCAATTCACTTTGCAGAAATATTAGAAACTTCTGATAAAGAAACTTTGGAAAATTTAAAGACTGATATTTTAGATTTACCAACAAAAATTGGCGCTGTTTTAGATAATTTAGATGATTTAAAAGAATTTGCAAAAAAAATATATACAGAAAAAGATATGTTCTTTTTAGGTAGAGGAACTGATTATAATGTTGCATTAGAAGGTTCTTTAAAATTAAAAGAGATTTCATATATACACTCCGAAGCCTATGCAGCAGGAGAATTAAAGCATGGTCCAATAGCTTTAATAGAAAACGGAGTTACTGTAATTGGTATTATAACCGATAGCAAGTTGGTAGAAAAAACAATTAGTAATATGCAAGAAGTAATAACTCGTGGAGCCAAAACTTTAGTTATAACTAACCAAAATCTACCAAATGCTCATTTTGATTATGTTATAGATATTCCAAATACTTCTAGCTTAATTTCTCCAATATTATCTGTTATTCCTCTTCAACTTCTTGCTTATTATATTTCTAAATATAAAGGTTTGGATGTCGATAAACCAAGAAATTTGGCAAAGTCTGTAACTGTAGAGTAAACTTCTAAGCCTGAGGTCGGGGGTTCGAACTCCTCCTGGCTCACCAAGTAAAATCAATGGTTTCAAGCCATTGATTTTTTGTTTGTATTTGAATATCTAAAAAAATATCTAAAAAATTTTTTATGTTTTTATTTTTCTATTGGCTATAATCCTTTTGCTTCAATCTTTACCTAACATTAATATATCTAAGAATTTTCTAAAAATTTTACAAAAAAATATGATAAAGCTTCATAACTTTATCATATTTTATAATTAGTAAATAATCATTTTTTATCTATAAAAATCTTTACATAATACTGTTTTTCTATATTTTCCAACAACCTTTTTATGTATAGAATTAAAAAATATAAATTTCTTAATAAATTTTGCTATCTTTATTATTTATTTCTTTGTTTTTATTTTGAAATATTTGATTCCTCTTTGGCATTTTTAAAGAATTCATAAAAATTAATTAGTGGCATAGTTATAGGTGGCATACCACTTAATGCTGTTGCTGAATTAATATATGCTCTACACAAATGAGATAATGTTGCAGCTCCATTTATTTTTAACATTTGTTCAAACTTTTCTTTATCTATATTTCCACTGCTTTTAAACAAACCATTCATTACAATTATAATTTTTGAGACTTTTTCTTCATTATTATCTAGAATATCTATATCATAAGTTAATTCAATTTGTCCTATTAATTCTTTTTCATCTACATTAACTATTCTAAAACCTATATTAGCATTTATCTCTAAATCTTTATCACTATTTATTTTTTTAAACGCATTTAAAGAAAATTCACTTATGTAATTATCCATTAACTGAAAGTCTGCTTGTACTATTGATTTCTCCATAAATCATTCCTCCATAATTTTCTTTATTATTATATTCATTTACCAAATAAGTTATATTATCACTTTTTTTAGTATTAACATTATATTTATAAGTTTCATACTTTTTAAATTGAATTGTATATGAAATATTCTTACTTTTATATAAATTAGTTATTATCTCTTTTAACATACTTATAAACAAATCTGATGATTTTGTTAATTTTCTTGAAATTGTATATAATAATTTTACTGTAGGATTATAATTTCCTCTTTCTAATTTTGAAATCATTACTTGATTATTTTCTAAAATTTTAGCCAATTCTTTTTGAGTTAACTTATTATCATTTCTATATTTAGCAATTGTTTTTGAAATACTCAATAAAATTTGTTCATATTCTAATACTTCATCTATATTTGAAACATCTTTTTTTATTTCAATTTCATTTGCATCAAATAATTTATTCATATCTATATTCATTTTTAACCTCCTATGAGCTAATTTTTTTAATTATTTGTATAGCTCTTTTTATATTATGATCATATGAATTATTTCCTTTCTTCTTGCCTCCATCTTCATTAAACGCACAAAGCAAAATAGGACTATTACCATTATGTGCTTTTTCTAATATAAATATGCATCTAAAATTGGATGTATTCCTATACTCATATCTCCATAATATATTTCCATCTATCATTGCTTTTTGTGGTTGTGTTAGTTTCAATTTTTCGAATCTACTATATTTTTCAAAGTCTTTTCTAGCAAAATCTTTATAAAATTGTGCAGCAAAGGTTTCCACATCTGTTTGTATTAATCTCTGTATATCTTTTACAAAATCATCTGTTGCTCTTATTCCTTCATTCTGTAAATATTGCAACAGTCTGAGTATTTCATTGTTTTTTTCCATTACATTCCTTTTTAGTCCTCCATAATATAACTTATAAGTTATATTGTAAACTATTGAAAGCTATTTTGCAATAGTTTTTATAAAATTTATTAAATTTTTAATATTTTTATTTCTTTACTAAAATTAATTCTATTGTTGTAGCACTATTTTTTTAGATGTTATATTTCCATATCATTTTATATTTATACTATAGCTAATATTTTTACTTACATTATCTAATAGACATCATAATTTTTATTTATTAAATCTTCACATAAAAATAAATGAGAAATATAATAGAAATTTTTCCTCTATAACATTTCTCATTAAAATTTTATTTTTAGATCTGTAAAATGTTAAGATTAGTAAGTAATTAGCCATTTTAAATATCTAAAAATTTTACTTAATTATATAACTTTTTTATAATTTTTTAAAGATTTATCTAAAAAACTTTTTAAAATTTTCATTTTTTACCTTTGGTGATATATTAATCTTTTTGCCACTTTATTATCTTAAAAACCTTGATTTTCTTAGTAACAGTTAATACTTCCTAACACTAATAATGCTTAATTAACAAGCATGTTCATTGACTATTAAAGACGGGGTTAAATAGTTTACACTCCTATAGTCAGCTTTAAAATTATAAGCAGTATTGCCCCCGGAATTCCTAATAAGCCAACTAATATTGAAGTTAAAGCATTTAAACCAATGTGGAATGAAAACATTTCTCCCACAACATTTATAACAAATATAATTAATCCACCAATTATAGAATTCAAAACTAATTTTAAAATACTTTTCAATGGTATTATAAATATTTTTCCTATTATAAATAAAAAAATTATGCAACCTAAAAATACAATTATTGAATTCAATTCCAAAATAATCACCATTTCCTTTGCTTTTCTATTTAACACATATTATGATTATTTGTGGACAAATATGATAATTTTATTGTATTTAAGTTTCATAAAATTCTGGTTTTTCTATTTTTTATTATTATATAACCTCATTATACTTTTATTGTGTATAACATTATTATATTTTGATTTTAATGTTGTATAGCCTATTATATGGCTTCATTATATTTTATTCTTATTTGTTCTATCATATCAATAACTATTCCCTTTTGTTTTGCAAGTTTTAATAAGTAGTCCATTTTAGAGCAATTTGCTTTTATTTGATATGAATAATAGTCTATTAAATCTTTTTCTGCATATTCATAATTTTTATTTGCCTCTTCTAATTCTTTCTTTACTTTTAGAATACTCATTACTAACTCCTGATTTTTCTCATTTTCTGTTTTATCTATTATTTTTTCCTCTCTAACATAGTTTTCTTCCATAAATATTTAACTATTCCTTGTATAATATAATAAAGTTTAAAATTTAATATATTATACTTACCTTTCTCCATTAATTATTTTATTTTTA
>CANQDO010000020.1 GCA_947593355.1 uncultured Clostridia bacterium
ATAAATAATATATTCATGTTTTGTAATATAATAATCAAATCCACTAAACTATTTAACCCCGTCCCTATTAGTTTAACCATATTAGTTTAGTTTATCTATAGCATTTCTTGCTAGTTCATCACAACGATTATTGAATTCATTATCACTATGACCTTTAACTTTATTAAAAGTAATATCGTGAGTTTTGGTAAAATTATATAATTCTTGCCAAAGTTCTTTATTTTTAACAGAGTTTCCGTCAGCAGTTTTCCAATTCTTTTTAAGCCAGTTATAAATCCATCCCTGCAAAAAGGCATTAACAACATAAGCACTATCACTATAAATGTTAATTTTACATGGAAATTTAACTAATTTTAAAGCCTCAATAACAGCAGTAAGTTCCATAATATTATTTGTTGTTTCTTTCATTCCACCTGAAATTTCTTTTTTTATATTTTTATACATCAAAATTGCTCCCCAACCACCTGGACCAGGGTTTCCAGAACATGCACCATCAGTATAAATTGTAATTTCTTCCATAATATTTGTCCTTTCAATTGTAAAATTTATAATTTTATGTTATTATATCATATAGAAGAAATTAAACAATGTTTTAATCAAAATATATCAAAATTTAGAAATTTTTATAAAATTCAATCTAAATGGAAAGGAGCAAAATGTTTATGGCAGATAGGGTACTGGGAATAATAGCAGAATATAATCCTTTTCACAACGGACATTTATATCATATACAACAAGCAAAAAGGCAAACAGGTAGTAAGTATGTTATATGTGTAATGTCTGGAAATTTTGCACAAAGAGGCAACACAGCTTTAGTAGATAAATGGGTTAAAACTCAAATGGCACTTCAAAATGGGGTGGATATAGTTATAGAACTTCCTACAATATATAGTATATCAAGTGCAGAAAATTTCGCCGAAGGGGCAATAAAAATTCTAGATCAATTAAAAATAATAAACACATTGGCATTTGGAACTGAAACAGATGATTTAGCAGCTTTAAATAATATTACAAATGTTTTATATAATGAACCTAAAGAATATGTTGCTATATTAAATCATGAACTAAGCACAGGAATTTCATATCCAAAGGCCAGAGAAAATGCTTTGATGATGTATTTAAACAACATAAAAAGATACGCTAATATTTTATCTGGTTCTAATAATATATTGGCTATAGAATATTTAAAAGCTATAAAAAGGTTAAAAACGGATATAAAACCATATGCAATACAAAGAAAAAATGTGTACTATAATGATGAACAAATTGTGGATGAGTTTGCAAGTAGCACTGCCATAAGAAAACTATTAACTAGAAATGAATTTTCGGATATAAGAAAAGTAATGCCTGAAAATGCATATTTCCTTTTGAAAGAACAAGTTAAAAGAGGAAAATATGTATTAGGAATAGAAAAATATGAAAAAGAAATTTTATATACATTAAGGAGAATGAGTTTAGAAGAGATTTTAGATTTGCCAGACGTAAGTGAAGGGCTAGAAAATTTAATAAAAAATGCAGCCAATAGTTGTAACAATGTTAGTGATTTGGTAAATATAGTAAAATCAAAAAGATATACTCAAACAAGAATACAAAGAATATTATTATATGCATTGCTTGGAATTACCAAAAAAGATATGCAAAATTCTAAAAAAGTTAATCCATATATAAGAGTATTAGGGTTTAATGATAATGGAAAGCAAATGTTATCTGATATTTGTAAAATAAATCCTAAAATAAATATAATAACGTCTGTAAAAAAGTTTGAAGATAAAAATAACAATAAAATATTAGCAGAAATGCTAGAAAAAGATATATTGGCAACTAATATATATACTTTGGGCTATGAATATGATTCTTGGGCAAATTTAGATTATACAAATAAATTAATAATAATGAATTAAAAAAGTTATAAATAATAAGTTGGTTTTAGAGTACAACAAAGTAGAAAGGAATGAAATTTTATATGAAAATAATTGGAGTAACAGGTAGTTCAGGCGCAGGAAAAACAGAGTTATGTAAGTTTATACAAAAAAGTTATGATGCTGAAATAATAGATGCTGATCAAGTTGCAAAAAAATTATCTAAAAAGGGTACTATGTATTTAAATTCAATAGTGGATAGCTTTGGTAGTGACATTGTATATAAAAATGGAGCTTTAAACAGAAAAAAATTAGCTAATATAATATATGAAGATGACAAGAAAAGAGAGCAATTAAATAGTTGTACATTTGATTACATTGTGCAAGATATAAAAAATAAAATAAGTACTACTAATCATAAAGAAATAATATTAATAGATGCTCCACTTTTATTTGAAAGTGGACTAGATTCAATTTGTGATTTTGTTATAGTTCTTATTTCTGAAAGAGATGAACAAATAAAGAGAATTTGTAAAAGGGATGGAATAAGTGAAGAAGATGCAATAAAGAGGTTAAATGCACAAAGTTCAAATGAATTCTTTCTAGAGAATGGTGATGTTATAGTATATAACAATAAAACTTTAAAAGATTTAGAAAAGGAAGTAAAAAAATTACATATATAATAACGAAAGTGTTTATGTGAAAGTACATAAGCACTTTTTATTATATTAAGCTTTATGTTGAGCTATATAATAATTGCATAGATGACATTTTATTACAATTAATTTACAATTACATAACATTTAAATTACAATATTGAATAAGAGAAGATTATAGAATATAATGAAAAAAAGAAATATAAGTAAAAGTGAATAAAAATGTTATTAACAAATTTTTACTAAAATGAAAGGAAAGAAAATAATATGGAAGAAACATTTGCAAGCTATATATTGTCTGAAAAAGACTGGATTAGAAAAATGGAAATAATGTATTATTTAGAGAGAAAAACAAATATATTCTTTGATAAATCTGTAGTTTTTAAAACAGAACTTGCAAAATTATTTATAGAGCAAAAGAAAATAGATATAGATAAAAATTTGGTAATAACAGCTTGCTTATTATGTAATTGTAGGAAACCAAAACAGTTTACAGATTTAGATAAGGTAAGATTATATGCTAAGGAAGGAGCTGAATATTTAGCACAATTAGGTTTTTCAAAAAGATTTTGTAAAATTTGTGAAGAAGTAAATAGATATAGTGGAAGTGAACCAAGAGAAAAAGAAAGTGATATTTTAGAGTTAGTAGATCAATATGGTGGTATGCTTTTGGATAGACCTGAAAGAATAGGATTTAAACCTGATGAAGCATTAGTTTTATTAGAATATAGAAATTTAAAAGACAAACATAATATATATTTGGAAGATTTTAAAGAATTTGTAAATGAAATGCAGGAGGTATATATATGAACAAACCACTTATAGCAGATATGCAGGAGAAATTTAATAGTGCAGAAGGGACAAAAGAGGCAGTTATTATAGCTTTTGATAGTTATAATGAATATGTAAAAGATATTAAAGAGAAAGAAAAAGAAGATTCAAATAAAGAAAATCAAGATAAAATATTTAAATTGCCTTCAACAGAAGAAATTAAAAATGGAGTAGAAAGATTAATAATAGATAATAATTTAGAAGGAAGATAGTTATGAATGAAGTTTTTGCAGATTTACATGTTCATATAGGAAGAACAGAAAATGGTAAGCCAGTAAAAATTACAGCGGCTAAATCACTTAACTTTGCTAATATTGCAAAAGAATGTGCGGATAGAAAAGGCATAAATATAGTAGGAATTATAGATTGTGCTTCACCTTATGTTATAGAAGATATAGAAAATTTTTTAAAAACAGGTGAAGCATACGAAATACAGGATGGAGGAATAATATACAAAGATAAAGTGTGTATATTATTAGGAAGTGAAGTAGAAACTTCAGAAGTAGGTAGAAATGGAAATAAACGGAGCAGCACATAATGTCTGCTTTTTTCCTCATTTAAAAGATATAAAAGCCTTTTCAAAGGAAATGCAAAAGCATATAAAAAATATAACTTTAAGTACACAAAGGTCAGACATATCTGGTTATGAATTAATAGATATTGTAGAAAAGTATAATGGAATATTAATTCCAGCACATGCATTTACGCCACACAAAAGTTACTATGGAAATTGTGTAGATAGTTTAAAGGATGTATTTAAAGAAAAATTTAATAAGATTTTTGCTTTAGAATTAGGTTTAAGTGCAGATACATATTTAGCCGACATGATTTCAGAATTAGAAAATATAACATTTGTAACTAATTCAGATGCTCATTCATTGCCTAAAATAGCAAGAGAATATAATAAAATGCAGTTAGAAGATATATCATTTAAAGAAGTAGTAATGGCATTAAAAAATGAAAATGGAAGAAAAATACTTGCAAACTATGGTTTAGATCCAAAACTTGGAAAGTACCATAGAACATATTGCGATAATTGCAATACAACAATTGAAACAAAAGAGCCAGTACAAAAATGTCCAAAATGCGGAAGCGATAAAGTTACTTTTGGTGTTTTTGATAGAATAGAATTAATAAGAGATAAAAAAGAAAGTAAAAGTCCTGCAAATAGACCACAATATATATATCAAATACCATTACAATTTGTACCTGGAATGGGAGGAAAATCTATAGATAAATTATTAGCAAATTTTGGTACGGAAATGACAATTTTACATAAGCTTTCAAAGGATGATATAGAAGCTGTAGTTGGAGAAAAATTGGCAGAAAATATTGTACGTGCAAGAGAAGGTAAAATGCACATACAAAGTGGTGGTGGAGGAATTTACGGTAAGGTTTCTAATGGTTAAACTATCAGGGACGTGGTTAAATAGTTTAGTGCAACTAAACTATTTAACCACGTCCCTGATAGTTTAACCCTGGCTTGCTACTTAACCAGCCAACAGCCTCTTACTCATACAAATCTTCAATATACACATCTCTTTCTTCATTATTATCAACAAAACCAACTTTAGCAATATTATCATTTACTTCTTGAATCCACACAGGTCTATCGGCATAAAAAACGTCACATATTTCTCTATTTTTTATAATTTCATTAGCTCTTTTTGATGTCATAAAAACCACAATCCTTTCTATATTCATTTAATTAAATTATATACAAGCTATATAAAAATATTCTCATAAAATTATTTTGTATAATACAAAAGTTGAATTATAAATAGATTTATAGTATAATTTTTTCAGTTATAACAATAAATAATATAAAATAGGAGGTAGTTATGAATATATTAGCTGTTGGAGATATTGTTGGGGAAAATGGAGTAAAAAAATTAAAAGAAACTCTTCTAAATATAAAGAGTAAATATAACATAGACTTTGTAATAGTAAATGCCGAGAATTCAGCAGGAGGTATGGGAATAACAACAAGTATATTTAATGACCTAAAAGAAATGAAAGTAGATGTAATAACTATGGGAAATCACACATGGGGCAAAAAAGATATATTTTCATTTATAGATAATCCAATAATAATTAGACCAGCTAATTATTCAAAAGGTGTGGTTGGAAAAGGTTATGGAATATATGAATGTAAAGGAAAGAAAATAGCAGTTATAAATTTAATAGGTAGAACAGATATGCCAATTCAATCAGACAATCCTTTTACAGCAGTACAAGAAATAGTAGATAGTATAAGTTCAAATGTAGATATAATTGTTGTAGATTTTCATGCAGAAGCGACTGCAGAGAAAATTGCAATGAAGTATTATATGGATGGTAAAGTTACGGCTTTGTTTGGAACACATACTCATGTTCAAACTGCAGACGAAGAAGTAACAAAAAATCGGAACAGGCTATATTACTGATATAGGAATGACGGGACCAAAAAAATCTGTTATAGGTATGGACGTGGATGTTTCTATAAAAAGATTTTTAACTTCACTTCCAGAAAGATATAAATTAGCAGAAGGAGAATGCATATTTAATGCGTGTATTTTCTCGATAAATGATGAAAACTGTCGAACAGAGAAAGTTACTAGAATATTTTTACAATAAATGCCGAAAAATAAGCAAAAACGTCGGAAAATTCTTCCAAAAATTTCCAAAAAACTATAGACTTTTTCTTCAAAATGTAATATAAATACTCTTGTAATTCGAATACAAAAAAATAAAATTATAGGAGGCAAAAAATGGAAGTTTTAAAAATCTCATCAAAATCAAATCCAAATTCAGTAGCAGGAGCTATAGCTGGTTTGGTAAAAGAAGAAAACAAAGCAGAAATGCAAGCTATAGGAGCAGGAGCATTAAATCAAGCAGTAAAGGCGGTGGCAATAGCAAGAGGTTTTGTGGCACCATCAGGAGTAGATTTAGTATGTATACCAGCATTCGCAGAAGTTGAAGTTGAAGGCGAAGATAGAACAGGTATCAGAATTATTGTTGAATCTAGAAAATAATTTCATAAAATATATTACCAAAAAGGGTTTTTCCCTTTTTGGTAATGGAATTTAAATCAAAAAAATTATTAATAATCAAATAAAAATTAAATACAATTTTATATAGTATCTAAAAATAATTTAAATAATCTTGAAAAAAATCCTAAATTAATATATTATAACAATACAGAAAAATAAAATAGGTGTATATAATTAAACAAGAGAAAGGAAAGGAATATTTTATGAAATCTAACCTTATAAAATATACATTTATCATTTTTGTGATTGGAATAATTATATTTGCTATATATAGTATATATTTTAAAGAGAAAGAAGAAACTCCAAATGAACAACAAGTAGTAGTACAAGAAAGTAAAACAGAGATAAAAGATCTAAGATTAGGAATTTCAAATTATGACACAATAAATCCTCTACTGTCAAACAATAAAGAAGTTTTGAATATAAATCGATTAATATTTGAGCCATTAATGCAAATAGATGAAAATTATAGATTAAAATTATGTTTGGCTAAGGAATGTTCAAAAACCTCAGATATAACATATATTGTAAAAATAAATAATAATATTAAATGGCAAGATGGTACAAGCTTATCTGCAAAAGATGTACAATTTACAATAGATAGATTAAAAGAAATATCATCTGTATATTCATATAATGTGCAAAAAGTTATAAGTTTAGAAATATTAGATGATGAAACAATAAAAATTAATTTATCAGAGCCAGTACCTTTTTTTGAATATAATTTAACTTTTCCAATATTATCATATAATTTTTATATAAATGATAATTTTGTACAATCATCAAAAATACCAATTGGAACAGGAATGTTTTATATAAGCTCTATGAAAGATGGAATTATAACGCTTTCTAAAAATCCTAATTGGTGGAATATAGAAAATGAAAATTCAAAAATAGAAACTATAAATATAAAATTATATTCAGAAGTTGGAGAAATATATAATAGTTTTAAGTTAGGAAATTTAGACGTTTTTAATACATCAAATACAAATTTAGAGCAATATATTGGTACAATTGGTTATGCTAAAAAAGAAACAAAGGGAAGAAAATTTGACTATATATCTATAAATTGTGAAGATACTATATTAAAAAATGTGGAAGTTAGAAAGGCTTTAGATTATTGTATAGATAAAACAAATATAGTTTCTAGTGTTTATAACAATAATTGTTTTGTTTCAAATTTCCCACTTGATTATGGAAATTATTTGTACAATGAAAGTAGTGTAAGTTCAGGATATAATCAAGAGCAAGCAAAAAAAATATTGCAAGATAATGGGTGGGAATATAAAAATAATAGATGGCAAAAAAGAATTGATGGAAGTACGAGAAGACTAGACTTTGATATAACAGTATGTAAAACAGATGCATCTAGAGTTGCAGTTGCAGAAAATATAAAAACACAACTAGAACAAATAGGAATAAAAGTAACAGTCAATAAAGTTTCAGAAACAAGGTATAAAACAGCTTTAGAAAATAAGAACTATGAAATGATAATAACTGGAGTTATAAATTCTTATAGTCCAGATTTAAATTCGTTTTTTGGTGCAAGCAATCAAAATAATTACACAAATGATGAAATAAATACTATTTTAAATGAAGTAAAATCCATAAATGACGAGAACTTACTTATAGAAAAATACAAAAGAATTATAGAAATTTATAATAGTGAAATACCTTTTATAAGTTTGTATAGGAATAAACAAACAATGGTTAAAAGTCAAAATATGGCAGGAGAACTAAAACCAAACAACTTTTTTAGCTATTATGGTTTATTTGCATGGTATAGAATGTAAAACAATAAAAACAAATAAAATCATAAGGGTAAAAGTTAAAATCAATTTTGGAAAAGATAGAGTTAAAAAATTAAAAATAAAGTTAAAAAAATTTTAAAATTCACTTGACAATTAATTAAAATAATATATAATAATTACAAACAAGCGTTTGAATAATTGCGCAAGAAAGGAAGAAAAAAATATGGAAAAAATTGAAAAAGATTCTGAAAAAATGAAAGCATTAGAAGCAGCATTAGGTCAAATTGAAAAACAATTTGGAAAAGGTTCAATAATGAAATTAGGAGATTTTCAAGCAATGAATGTTGATGCAATACCAACAGGAGCTTTAAGTTTAGATATAGCTTTAGGAATAGGAGGTATTCCTAGAGGAAGAATAATAGAAGTATATGGACCAGAATCATCAGGAAAAACAACATTAGCACTTCATATAATAGCAGAAGCACAAAAAACAGGTGGAGAAGCAGCCTTTATAGATGCAGAACATGCATTAGACCCTATATATGCTAAACATCTAGGTGTAGATATAGATAATTTAATAGTATCTCAGCCAGATACTGGAGAACAAGCATTAGAAATCGCAGAAGCATTAGTTAGAAGTGGAGCACTAGATGTTATTGTTATAGACTCTGTTGCAGCTTTAGTTCCAAAGGCAGAAATAGATGGCGACATGGGAGATTCACACATAGGTTTACAAGCAAGGTTAATGTCACAAGCATTAAGAAAATTAGCAGGAGCAATAAGTAAATCTAAATCAGTAATAGTATTTATAAATCAATTAAGAGAAAAAGTTGGTGTAATGTTTGGAAACCCCGAAACTACAGCGGGTGGTAGAGCACTTAAATATTATGCTTCAGTAAGGCTAGATATAAGAAAGGTAGAAAATATCAAGCAAGATGGTGAGGTAATAGGAAATAGAGCAAGAGTAAAGGTAGTAAAAAATAAAGTTGCACCACCATTTAGAGAAGCAGAATTTGATATAGTATATGGAAAGGGAATATCAAAAGAAGGAAATTTACTAGATATAGCTGTTAATTTAGACATAATAGAAAAAAGTGGTGCATGGTTTAGTTATAATGGTGAAAGAATTGGACAAGGTAGAGAAAATGCAAAAAAATATTTGCAAGATAATCCAGAGGTAGCAAAAGAAGTAGAAGAAAAAATAAGAGCAAACTTTAATGAAGCATTTGAAAAGAGTTTAGGAGAAGAAACTGCAGATGAAGAAGAAAATATAGAAGAAGAGGAATAAAATATGTATACCATAGAAGAATTTGACAATTATAAAACTAAAGTACTAAAATATGTAATATATAAAAAAAGAACTGAACAAGAAATAAGAACAAAGTTTGAAAAAATAGTAGAAGAAAACATGCTAGATGATATAATTGAAGAACTAAAGGAAAATGGTTACATAAGTGATGAAAATTATATAGAAAGGGCAGTAAATGAATTTATTGCCCTAAAGAATTTGTCTATAAAAGAATTAAAATACAAGTTAATTTCAAAAGGTTTAAAATCAGACCTAATTGAAGATTACATTTATAAAAACATGGAAAAATTAGAAGAATATGAAAGAAAATCTGCTGAGAATATTGCAATAAAAAGGTCTGTAAATATGGATGAAAGCGAAATAAAACAATATCTTCTAAAAAAGGGTTATGAACAAGAAAATATAAATGTGGCAATAGAAAACATGGAAGAGTAAGAAAAAAATGTAAATATATGTAATTATTCAAAATAACGGATTCAATTAACATGTATAAAAATAAATGAGAGATTTGAGAGGAACTTAAGATGCCAAATGTATTGAGCTTAGAAACAACTAAATATCCAATAAAAATAGAGAACTTCGAAGGTCCTCTAGATTTGTTATGCCATTTAATAGAAAAAAATAAAATGAATATATATGATGTAAATATAAGTGAAATAACAGATCAATATATAGAATATATAAATGCAATGGAGAAAATGAATTTGGAAATAGCTAGTGAATTTTTAATAATGGCATCAACACTTATATATATGAAATCCAAAAGTTTATTACCAACTACAGTAGAAGATGAAAAAGAATTAACAGAGGAAGAATTAATACAAAGAATAATAGAATACAAGAAATTTAAAGAAATATCAAAAATTTTAAAAGAAAACTATAATATATTTTCAAAAATATATTATAGAATGCCAGAACAAATAGAACTTCCAAAACAGAAATTAGAAAAAGAATATACAAAAGATATAATACCTGAAATGTACAGAAAAATAGTAGATGCAAACAGCAATAGATTAAATAAAAATGCAAAGAATATAGAAAAAATAGCAATTACGGACACATATACTGTCGCAAGTAAAGTAAAAGAAATATTTAAAGAGTTATTAAAAAAGCCTAGATTTGTATTTAATAAATTATATACAATTTCTAAATGTAACAAGCAAGAAGTAGTAACAGCATTTACAGGTTTACTAGAACTTTCAAGAAGAAGTAAAGTAATAACTTCACAAGAGAAGATATTTGGAGATATAATTGTAGAAAAGTATAAAAAAGAAAATACTGGAAAAACTAATATCAAATAACCAAAGGAGGTTATTAAATGATATTAGTTTTATTTTTGCTAGCAATAATAATAGTTATAACAGTTTTAGTAATTTTAGTTATTAATTCTTCAATACAATTAAACGTTAAAAAGCTTGAAATAGGAAATTTAAATAAAGAAAAAAATAATTATAAGATAGAGTTATTGTTAAAAGTTTTTGATAGATTTACAGTTTATAAAACAGTTATAGAAAAAGAAAGAATGCAAGAAATTTATGATTCAAAAATATTTAAAAAATTACATATAAAACAAGATTTAAAAAATGAAATAAGGTTTAGAAAGCAAGAATTTTTAGAATTATTAAAAACAATACAAATAGAAATAGTAAAATTGAATTTGAAAATTAATATAGGTTTAGAAGATGCACCTATAACAGCTTTAGCAGTAGGAGTATTATCTAGCATTATATCAATAATTTTGCCATTTTTATTAAAACCTACTAATTTAAAACATTGTAAGTATTTTATAATGCCATTATATATGCAAAGAAACTTATATAATATAAAACTCAAGGGTATAATAAAACTAAAACTGGTACATATTATTTATGTAATATATATTTTGGTAAAGAAAAGGAGAGATGAAGATGAGCGAGCATCCAATAGAAGGACTTATGACTACAGCAATGGATTCAATTAGAGAGATGATAGATGTAAATACTATAATAGGTGAGCCTATAGAAACTTCTAATAATATTATAATAATTCCAATTTCAAAAGTTGGATTTGGTTTTGCAGCAGGTGGTAGCGAATTTAATGGAGAAACAATAGACGAATACAAAAAAAGGGAAAAGGAAGAAGAAATTCAATATAGATTACCTTTTGGTGGAGGAAGTGGAGCAGGAGTAAGTATTACACCAGTTGCATTTTTGATAGTTAGCCCTGGAAATGTAAAATTGCTACCTGTAGACCATAGTTCTTGTATAGATAGACTATTAGATTATGTACCAGATTTAGTGGATAAAGCAAATAGTTTAATAAATAAGCAAATGGCAAATAAAAAAGAAGAAAAGAAGCAAGAAGTACAAAGAAAAGAAAGAGAAAAAAAGGAAGAAAGAAGAGAAGAAAAGTTAAGAGAGGCAGTAGAAAGAGTAAATAATGCACAAAGAGAAACAGAAGAAAGATTAAATAATATAGAAAAAGAGTCAGAAGATAATAAAGTTGTAGAAAATAAAACTACAATAAATAAAATAGTCATACCAAATACAAGAAAATTGCATCCAAAAAGAAGTAAGACAGAAGAATATAAAATAGAGTATAATGAGCCAGATGGAATAGATGAATATGATGATGATTATGAAGATTAATAAGTTACTAGCTACAAACATTGTAATTAAATGTAAATGTACTGTAGACTACAAGCCAAAACATTGACAATGCATATATAAAATGTTATACTAAAAAAGTATCTAAAGTTTGTTATCTCAAATTAATTAATAGGAGGTAAATAGCAAGAAACTAATTTTTACAAAGTTATGACTATTTTTTTGGAGGGTAAAAATTATGAGAACAGAGCCAGCATATAATTATGTATGCGAATATTGTGGTAAAGTATTTACAGATGCCTATAAGTGCAAGAATCATGAGCGGGAATGCAAAGAAAGCGTAATGCGACGTCGAAACTGTGAGAGGTGTGGCGGAACAGGCTATATCTATGGAAGCTGGGAAGAAGATGTATGGGTAGAACGTGAATTTAGCGATGGACATTATGAAAGAAGGATTCGTTATGGTAATGTTCCTTGCCCAAGATGTAATAATGGTTAACATTGTTAGAGAAGAAATCTGGTATTAAGCCAGATTTTTTCTTGTAATATATATGTTGCAAAAACTATATTTTCATGATAAAACAAATATATAATATAAAATGTAAATAAGAGAGGAAAATATGGAAATACCAGAATTTTTTAAAAATATTTTATTAAATCAATATGATGAAGAAATAACAAATAAAATAGTAGAAGGATATTCAAAGAAAAGAAAAGTGACATTAAGAGTAAATATAATAAAATCAACTATAGAAAAAGTAAAAGAAGTATTAAAAAATGCAGATATAAGTTATACAGAGGTTAATTGGAATAAGGATGCATTAATAATTGAAAACGTAAGAGAAGAAGAAATTCGAAAATTAGACATATATGAAAATGGAGAAATATATTTGCAGAGTTTATCATCAATGATACCTGCAATAGTATTAGAACCAAAGGAAAGGGAAAATATTTTAGATATGACAGCAGCTCCTGGAGGAAAAACAACGCAAATTGCAGCAATATCTAATAATAATGCTATGATTACTGCTTGTGAAAAAAATAAAATTAGAGCAGATAGGCTTAAATATAATATAGAAAAACAAGGGGTAACATGTGCTTATGTAATGCTTACAGACTCAAGAAAGTTAGATAATTTATTTTCGTTTGATAAAATATTATTAGATGCTCCATGTAGTGGCAGTGGAACTTTATACATAACGGATGATATTTGGAAGACTTTTAATGAAGAACTAATAAATAGATGTGTAAAATTGCAAGAAGAATTATTAATTAAAGCATTAAAAATATTGAAAAAAGGTGGAACATTAGTCTATTCAACATGTTCGATATTATCTAAAGAAAATGAAGAAATTTTAAATAAGGTATTAAAAAAATTTAAGGCAGAAATAGTTCCAATAGATAAGAGTTTGCTACAAGATGTACCTTTGTTACCAACAAGTGTAGAAGGAACTGTTTGTGTACTTCCAAATGAACTATATGAAGGTTTTTTTGTGGCTAGAATAAGAAAAATGTCATAATAAATTATGTTGACATGGCGTATATGATATGATAATATAAATGAAATATTTTGTAGTAAAGAAATCTAAAAACAGTGGGAGGAATACGTTATGTTTGAATTAAAAAGGTTTCGGAAAGCAATAGATAAGTATGAAGTATTAATATACTCTTATCCAGAAAAGGCAAAAGAAAACAAAGAAATATTTACGAAAGATATAAAGGATTTGCTAAATTTTCTTAATAAGTATATGGATGATGAAGCAGAAGAGCTAAAAACTTTTTGTAATTTAAATGTAGAGCTTTATTGTTCAGAAGATACAGGAATTTTTAAGAAAATTAAAAACTATATTGAGCAAAAGATAGTAAATTACAAGTTGGATAGAATAAGCAAAAATTTGGAAATGGCAGGATTTGAAGAACAAAGATTGAAAGGAATTTTGCATAGATTTGAGCAATATAACTATCTTTTATAAGCTTAGAGAAAGTTCCAGTGAGAAATCGCTGGAATTTTTGTATTTAAAATAAAGAAACATAAAATTTTAGATTGACACTGCTATTGAAACATGATAGACTATAAGTCAAGTAACCCGTTGTTTAAGTAACATTGAATTTTACTAATTTAATGGAGGAATTTTCATGGGGAAAAGAGAATGTTTTTACGCAGATGTTATGGCAATGCACCCAGAAGTTACCGGTTCATGCAATTTAGTAGTTGTTAGGCTACCAGATGATACCAATATTCGGTTCGTGGTAGATTGTGGATTATTTCAGGAGAAGGATTATGATGAGTTAAATTGTTCACTTCCTTTTAATCCTGATCATTTAGATTTTTGTTTAGTCACGCATAATCATGTAGATCATACAGGTAGGCTACCATTTATGGTCAAAAATGGCTTTAATGGAAAAATTTATACAACAGAAACTACGTGTAAATTACTTCCACTAGCCTTGTGTGACAGTTACAGAGTTCTAAAAGATGTTTCTAAACGGAAAAATAAGCCAAGCTTATATACTGAAGATGATGTTTCAAGAACATTAACATTATTAAAACCATGTAAATATAATGAAACAATTAATATTACAGAAAATGTGAAAGTTACATTTTTTAGCAATGGACATCTAATTGGAGCAGCACTTATTTTAGTTCAAATTAGTTATCCAGGGCTTGATGATATTAATATATTATTTACTGGCGATTATAACAACAAGAATATGTTTTTTGATGTCGAGCCGCTTCCAGAATGGGTTTTGGAGTTGCCATTAACGGTAGTGCAAGAATCTACTTATGGCGATATGGACTCATATGAAATGACGAGATGTTTTAAAGACAATATTTCACAGTGTATACGTAATGGCGGTACTGCAGTTGTACCAGTATTTTCTTTAGGAAGATCACAAGAAATTTTGTATGAATTAAAATGCATGCAAGAAGAAGGGTTAATAGATGTAGATGTTCCAATTTATTTTGACGGTAAGTTAGCAATTAGATATACTGGAATGTACTTGAAAGATGACTTGGGCATAAAAGAGAATATGAAAGACTTTTTACCTCAAAACTTAACATATGTTGATAAACTAAGCAGATGTGGAGTTTTGGAAGATATGAATAGGAAGGTAATTCTTACTACATCTGGTATGGGTTCATATGGGCCTGCACAAATATATATACCCGAATTCATAACAAAATCAAATGCATTGATTCATTTTACAGGTTTTACATCTGAAGATACGCTTGGTGGCCGATTGAAAAACACAGAAGTTGGCGACAATGTGGAAGTGGCTGGTTTAATTGCAAAGAAAAAGGCGAGGGTGGAATACACAACAGAATACTCTGCACATGCTAAGGCTGATGAAATGATTGAATTTTTAAGACAATTCAAGTTGTTAAAATTAGTTTTAGTAAATCATGGAAGAGCAGATGCGAAAGAAACCTTTGCAAACCGAATAGTGGATGAGGTAAATCCAAAACGAGTGGGTTTATTAGGAAGAGAATATTTCTTTAGAGTAAATCCATACGGCTTGGTAAAAACATTGTCTACAAAGTTTGTCTAAATTTCAAAGGTATTGCTTATATTAAGCAAATCTGTGAAATTTACACTAGAAGATAACAATAGTTTAAAATAAGGAACTGGAGAGTAATTATATCCAGTTCTTTATTATATAAGCAATAATTGAAATAATTGTAAGTAATTAGTTGATAAATGTCACTTTATGTGATAACATAATGAACAGACGATAGCATATTGAAAGGGGAAATTTAAAGTGAAAAATTATTATTTTACATCAGAAAGTGTAACCGAAGGTCATCCAGATAAAGTAGCAGATTTAATTTCAGATAGTATATTAGACGAATGTTTAAAACAAGATAAAGAATCTAGAGTAGCAGTAGAAACATTTTTAGCAGGAAATACTGTAACAATAGCAGGGCAAATAACATCTACAGCAAGGTTGAAAATAGGTGATTTAGTAAGAGAAGTAATTAAAGAAATTGGATATGATAATGAAAAAACAGATATAGACTATAGAACTTGTAAAATACAAGCAGAAATAACAAAACAGAGTCCAGATATAGCAATGGGAGTAGATGTAGGTGGCGCAGGTGATCAAGGAATTATATATGGTTATGCAGATTCAGAAACAGAAGAATATATGCCATATGCAGCTTTAATGGCACAGAAGCTAGCAAAGAGATTAACAGATGTTAGAAAGTTAAATGAAGTTCAAGGTTTAAGGCCAGATGGAAAAACACAGGTAACAGTAGAATACGAAGATGATAAACCTAAAAGAATAGAAACTATATTAATATCAACTCAACATTTAGAATGTGTAAAATTAGAAGAATTGAAAGAACAAATAATCGAAAAAGTAATTAAACAAGTAATACCAGAAAATATGATGGATGAAAATACTAAAATATATATAAATCCAACAGGAAGGTTCGTAATAGGGGGACCTTTAGGAGATACTGGCTTAACAGGAAGAAAAATAATTGTAGATACTTATGGTGGTTATGCAAGGCATGGTGGAGGTGCTTTTTCTGGTAAAGATGCAAGTAAGGTGGATAGAAGTGCAGCATATATGTTAAGGCATATTGCTAAAAACCTTGTAGCAAATGGATATGCAAAAAAATGTGAAATACAAATAGCTTATGCAATAGGCATGAAAGAACCAATTTCAATTTGTATTAATACATTTGGTACAAGCAGTAAATCTGAAGAAGAATTAGTAAAATTAGTTAAAGAAAAGTTTGATTTAACTCCAGCTGGAATAATAGAATATTTAAAACTAAAAGAACCAATTTATACAAGAACTACTAATTATGGTCATTTTGGAAAAAATGATTTACCATGGGAAAAAATAATAAAAATGTAATAAATAATATCTGCATAAAGTTAACAAAATAATGTATTTAAAATGAGGAGAGAAGAATGGAACTTATTAAAGTAGGTGAAAAAACATATTATATAAAAAATCCAACAAATATAGGAATATATAAGGTGGATAGTGAAAATGTTTATTTAATAGATACGGGAAATGATAAAGAAGCAGGTAAAAAAATATTAAAAATAGTAAATGAGCAAGGATGGAAGGTAAAAGGAATAATATCTACTCATTCAAATGCAGATCATATTGGAGGAAATAAGGTAATTCAAGAAAGAACAAATTGCGAAATATTGGCATTAGGAATAGAAAAGTGTATTACAGAATTTCCAATCTTAGAGCCATCATTCCTTTATGGAGGCTATCCATTTAAAGATTTGCAAAATAAATTTTTATTAGCAAAAGAGTCAAAAGTAATTGATATACAGAATAATTTGCCAGAAGGTTTAGAGTATTTTACAGTAAGAGGGCATTTTTTTGATATGATAGCAATAAAAACTTCTGATAATGTATATTTTCTAGGAGACTCGCTATTTAGTGAAGAAACTATTCAAAAATATCATTTATTTTTTATATATGATGTAAAAGAATATTTAAACACATTGGAACAATTAAAAAACTTGCAAGGAGCATTATATATTCCATCACATTGTGAGGCAACTACAGATATTACGAAGTTAATTGAGCTAAATAAAAATAAAATAGAAGAAATTTGCAATAAAATATTAGATTATTGTAAAAATGAAGTTACATTTGAGCAAATTTTGAAATATATTTTTGATGAGTATAATTTAGGAATGAATACAAATCAATATGTACTAATAGGAAGTACAATAAAATCATATTTATCATATTTATGTGATGACAATAAAATAAAATATGAATTTAAAGAAAATAAAATGTTATGGCAAACAATATAATAAAATAAAAGACCACTGAGTTCAGAGGTCTTTCATTTTATTGTTGATTAAATTAAATACTTCATTTGCTACATCTTCTTTAGAATAATACGACGTGTCTAACATATGGAAAGGAACATCAATATTATTTATAAAAGAATCTATAATGTAAATTTGTTCTTCTACAAATTTATGGGTAACTAAATGTCCTTCTCCACCTTTTCTTGCAATAGAAACATCTGGCGAAACCTTGAAAACTAATAATAGATCTGGCAATATTAAATGCTTTAAAGAGTTTATGAAACTTATAAGTGCATCACAATCATCACTTATTTCAGGATGCCTCTTCTTAAGGTGATCCGTAAAAAGTATACCATCAATTAAGCCTCGGTCAATTAAAATTAAGTCATATCCTGCATATTTATTTGTAAGTATTTCGTTAATTGTAATTAACCGCATGGATAAATGAGGTACATAAGGACCATCCCAAGAGTCAAACTTGACTATTTCGGCTGATTCCTGAATATAGTGAACGTTTAAGCCTAATTTAGAAAATCGATCTAAAAGAGTTTTCACACATGTAGTTTTGCCAGCTTCTGCAACACCTGTAAATTCTACCATAAAAGGATTAGTTGTATTTGACATGAGAAATACCTCCTTTTAACAACGCCAACAAGTTACATGAGCAGAATATAGCATACAGAAATTTAAAAGTCAATAGCAAATTTTACATAAAATATTGAAAAATTAAAAGCATAATGATATAATGCAAAATATAAAAAATAGCACTTATAAGAATAAAAAGTGAAAGGGAATGGATTTTTAATGAAAAAAATCGAATTTAATGAAGAAAATGTATCTAAAGAAGAAGTGGACAAAATAGTTAGAAAAGTAAGAGGAGTAGTAATTAATGAGAAAGGTCAATGCCTTTGTTCACATTATGCAGAAATATATATGCTTATAGGTGGAAAAATGGAAGCAGGGGAAACAGAAAAAGAAACCTTAAAAAGAGAATTAGCAGAAGAAACTGGAATATTATTAACTGAAGATGAACTACATAAGGCAACTCCATTTTTAAAAATACAAAGTTTTGACAAAAATTATTTTGATAGGGTCGAAAAAAGGGAGTTAACAAGACTTACCGAAACAACATTTTATGAAGTTCATACTAAATCTAATATCAATATAGAAAATATTCATCTAACTGAAAGTGAAAAAGAAAAAGAGCATAAATGTGAATTTATGAATTTATCAGTAATACCATATTTAGTAGAAACAAATAAAACTACTAATCCAAAAAGAAAGCAATTTGACAGAGAAATATTAACTACTTTGAGAGAATATACAAACTATAAATTACAAGAAAAGGAAATAGGCGAAAAATAAGTAATAAACAAAAGAAACGGAAATATAAAAATTAAAGGAGGAAAATTGCAATAGGAATGTTAAAAGTTAAGGGAAAATTATGTTAGATAAATTAAAAAAATTATATGAAAAAATTATTAAAATTGTGAAATATAGAAATCAAGTTCAAAAACTGGATTCCATGAATTATGAAAAGATAATTACTTTAATGAAGGAAAAAGGTACATTTGACGATTTTCAAATTCAACTAAATAGTCTAGATGAGATAGAAGAACTTATGCAAATAAAGACTAATTTGCATGGAATAAATCATATTGCAAGAGTTATTTTTAATTGTTATGCCATAATGGCGCTAGAAAACGTAAATAAGGAAGATATGAAAATAGTAATTGAAGCAGTAAAATTACATGATATAGGAAGAAGTAATGATGGTATAGATGCAAATCATGGAGCGAAAAGTGCAGAAAAAGCGAAAAAAATTTTAAAGCAAAAGGGATTTACTACAGAAGAAATAAATGCAATATGTTTTATAATAACAGAACATTCATTGCATGAAAGTAAAAATGTAGAAGATATAGAAAAGCTACCTGAAAAAGTACGAGAAAAATATAGATATTATTTAAATTTATTAAAAGATGCAGATAAGCTAGATAGAGTAAGAATTGGAGACTTAGATCCAAATAGGTTAGCTTTAGATAGTAGTAAAAGACTTGTACAAGTTGCAAAAGATATATTTGAAAATAATACAATTTATTATAAAAAGAAAATTAAAATGTATGAATTTGATGAAAATAATACAAAGCAATTATATGAAAAAATAAAAGAATTTGATACTAGTATCAGTGAAGAAAATCTAAAGAAAAACTATAGTAAATATAAGGCTATTGAAGAACAGGGAAAACTTGAGTGGTTAAAATCAAGAGATAGTTCAGTCCCTCTAGATGATTATGCAGATATAATAACTATATTGTCAAATAAAGATAAGGAGTATTTAAGAGATAAATTTTTAATAAATGAAGCAACGATAGTAAGAGCAATTTATGATATGGGAATAGATAAATTCATGCAATTAAAAACAAGTAACAAGTTAGATAAATTTATGAATATAAATAATTACACTAAAATTGTTGAAACTCTTACACAAGAAGAAAAAGATTTATTAATAAAACTTAGAACAGTTGACTATGGTAATCAAGTTATTGATTATTTCTATTTATATTATAAAGCAATAAAACAGTTTGATTCTAACAAAATGAATGCATTGATATTGAATAGCGATGATAAATATGATTATTTTAATAAAAGAATAGAAGATAAAAATACAGGGTATAGGTGGATAGAAGATTTAATGTTTGTTTCAGCACCATATGAAATTAACACTATTAATATGCTTATGGATAATAAAGTATGGTTAGATATTAGAGAAAAATTAAATATACCATTAAATATAATTATAACAGCGGTGCTACATTTAGGACTAGATAAAGAGACAGTAAGTAATTTTGAAAGGGAAGATTTAGAAAAATTATTATTAAACTATTATAAACTTAATTTAAATGTTAATGTAAAAGTAAACGAGAAACAAGTAACTAGATTATTATTGAGTTTACCACAAGAAATAGATAAAGACTGTGAAACTGTAATAAAAGAATCTTTAGTTGGAAGGCTAAAGAGATTCGGTTTAGATAATTTTGAACAAATAAAAAATTATAAAAAAATTTGTGATGAGAAAATTATACAAGAATTTGAAAATAGTGATGATGTAAATAAATTAAGGAATTTAATTTTAGAAACAAAAGTATATAATTTAGAGGGAATAAAGAGAGACATATATTTTTATAAAAAATATATGTCAAAAGATAATGAAGTGTTAGATTTATTTGAAGAATTATTTAATAGTAAAGATAAACAACAATTATTTTCAGCATATCAGAAACTAAATGGCATGAAAAAGGAATTTGATTTAGATTTTACATTAAATGAGATAAGAAAAGAAATGTCACAAATTTCAAAAGAAGATGTTGTTAAACAAATGAATTTAATGCAAGAGAAAATAGAAGATGCGTCAACAAAGAAAATAAATGGTAATGAGGTAATAGACCTAACAGGTACAAATTTTAATTTATTAGTATCTGTAATTGGTTCATATGTAAGTCCATATCTTACAAAATATTACAATAATTTAATAAGAAGAACGGCAGAATATAGAGATAAAAAAATATTATTTCCGATTTTAAGAGCAAAGACAAATTTACATATGAAATTGGGAATAAAAAAACTTGTTAATAAAAGATATAAAATTGATCCGTTAAAAAATAAACAAAGGTGTGTGTCCAGCATTGATGAAGATTATTTAGGACATATAAAAAGTGAAAGCTATATAAATGATAAACAAACAAAGGAAAAATTAATTTTATCCTATTTCCCAGAAAGTAAAGAAAATGTGTATTATATGGGAAATCAGGATTTAATGACAATATATGATAAAGAAAGAAATGACCCTACAAGAAAAAGAGTTCCACATGAAGATAATTTGAATAGATTATGCAACTTAAAACTCAAGGATTTAAATAATACAACAATAGGAGAGGACAATGAACTTGTAATAGATTCATATCCCGGCGCAGTATTATGCTTTGATACTATTTCTAATATTTCTACAAAAACAGCAAAAAAACTTAATATTCCAATATTATACATAGATACAAAAGAACAGTTTAAAATCATGCAAAAAAAATTGAATGAGTATTATAAACAAGCCTATAAACAAATTTTAGATGAGTCTCAAATGTCTAAGCAAACTTTTGAAAGAATATTTCATTCATATGATTTAGACAACAATATTATTCATAGAGCATTTAAATTAGCAAGTAGTTTAGGTTATTTAGATACTGATGAATATCCAAGAGATGAAATTGCTCAAGTATTTTCTAAAATGGCAATAATAGTGACAGAAAGCATAAAAAGGTGTAATGACGAGCAAAAAAGAGAAATACGTAAAATCATGATGCTTGAAGCAAATCAAGAAAACCATAATTATTTGAATTTTGAAGAATTATCCATAAATTTAAAAGATTTAAAAAAATTGGTATTAGAAGAAAATGAAACTAATATGAATGAGAGGGAATAATTGCTAAATATATAGAATTAATATTGAAAACAAGTTTTTATTGATAATTTTTTTCTTTTATAATATAATTCAAACTAGCAAGATAAAATAATCTAAATAAAAGAAAGAGGGATAAGGTTGAAAAATAATATAGGAAAAAGTCCATAAAAAATAAAAGTCCTAAAAATAGCACTTTTTGGACATAAATA
>CANQDO010000021.1 GCA_947593355.1 uncultured Clostridia bacterium
CCAGGCTTTTCTATACTAAATGAAATGTTATCTACTACAACTTTTCCTACAAATGTTTTTGATACATTTTTTAATACTAAGCTCATCTTTAAAACATCCTTTCCTTCACTTTTTTCAAATTTACTTTAAATCTTACTTACAAATTACTTATTGATACCATGATTATATAATAAAAGATAGATAACTTCAACCAATTTTTCATATTTAGATGAATACTATTTTAAATAAAAAAAGCAGATAATTGGCAACCAACTATCTGCTCCATTTGTCTCATATGATTAAATCTTTTAAATTTTCTATATTATTAAATATTAATCACCTCTTTGTTTTGTCATAATATACTTTTGCCTTGATATAAGCATTGCATATATTATCAATTTTCCTTTATCAATCACTTAACTTTACAACAACAGTACCATTTATTATTTTTATACTATCTTTTTCTGGATAATAAGTCATATTTTTATATTCATCTGTTTTGAATACATCTCCACTTTCCCATTCGCTTACTAAATTTAAATTTACTCCTACATATTCATAAAGTAGCTTATACCAACTATCCAAGTTTCCCCACCAAACTGTTGACGTATCTGATATAAATCCCCAACTTCTATCAAAAGTTTTATTAGCATCTACATCTGTATTATATCTATTTAAATATTCATTGTTTTCTAATCCTCCAAGAAATAGAACTGGCATTTCAGGAGTATAATCATCTAATTCTTCAATTCTTGTTACTATTCTATTTGCAGTTGCTACAGTTTGATTTTGCATTAAATAAATTCCATTGTATGATGCATTATCTTGCCATATATAAATCCAAGTAATTATTAAACTGCAACCAATTACTACATATTTTAATACATTTGAAATAGTAGCTTTAGGCAATATCTCTAATATCTTAAAGAATATTGGAAATACTAATATCATTGAGCATGCCATTAATATATGTATATCTACATCTGGAACTATTATTTCTATTATTCCAAAACATATAGGAGCTATTGCTATTGAAATTAACAAAATTATAAAATTCGCAACATTTTTATATACCTTATTTTTCATAACAATATATGTTATAGAAACAAGCATAACCGCAAATATTATAATATAAAATACGTTAGTACCCCAAATTGTATTTGGTATCATGTTATCATTGAAGAAATAATTAAAAAAGCTTTGATATGCTTGAGGAATTAAGCTTGGAGCAGTTAGTAAAGTTTCAAAACCTATTTTATTTGCTCCACTATAATTAGCAGCTTGTAAACCAGATAATTTTAATACTAACTGTGATACTGCATAAAATCCCACAACTCCTATTACTCCCATCAGTATATATCTAAAAATATTTTTAAATATTCTGTTTTTTTCTACATTATTTAATACATCCATTATTAATGTAGCTACACACAACACCATTGTTACAGATAAATATGTTTGATACATTCCCATGGAAATAGCAATTAAGAAACTACTTACAAATATTATCCATTTTTTATTTTCATATTTTCTTACAAGAAAGACTGCTAATGTTGCTAAAAGAAAACCTAATATGTATGCATCAGAGCAATAAAAAAATGTTAATGTTGCTGATATATTTGGTGCCACTGCCAAAATAATTGCTAACAAATATTTAAAATATTTATTCTTTACTTTGAAAATATCAATAATTAAAATATTAATTATACCTAACAATACACTACATATTAATGTAGATAATACCGGAGATACAAGAAATCCTTTTAACATTTGTACAGCACATAATCCAAATCTTAAAAGTTGCACCTCCCAAACATTTGCAGTATGATACATACTATTAATTAAAGTATCTGGTCCAGTTATCATTAATGCATATAATGAAAAGTGCACTACCATAAATGTTATTATTGTAACAAAAAATACCCATATTTTTTCTCTGTCAAATTTAAATTTAACAGCATCTATATCTTTTTTTAAAAGTCTTTTAATTTTTTCCATTATATATTTCATTCCTTTCTTACCTTCTGCAAAGGCACATATTGATTATTTTTTAATTACTATATCACTTAATTAATAAAAAGTCTATTAATTATTTATTAAAATAATTTGTATAACGTTCTATTTTGTGATATTATGGTTCAAAAAGGAAAAACTATGGAAAAAGTAAGAAATTTTATGAAAAAAATTAATCATAACTATATAATATATTTTTATTGTTTACTATGCTCTATTATATTCTTAACTATTTGCTCTAAGAGTTCATTTTTATACCCTTTAAATAATTGGGATGATGCGAACTCATTTTTTACTATGGGAAAAGGAATGGCAAATGGATTAATTATATATAAAGACTTATTTGAGCAAAAAGGTCCACTTCTATACCTTATTCACGCAATAGCCTATATAATTTCAAATAGAACTTTTATAGGTGTATTTATTTTTGAAGTCATTTCATTTAGCATTTTCTTGTACTTTGCGAATAAAACTATACTTTTATATTTTAGGGAAATACATATTTTATGGGCATCACCTCTTATGTCATTCATTATACTTTCTAGTTATGTATTTCTTTCAGGTGATAGTGCTGAAGAATTTTGCTTACCATTTTTAGCAATAAGTTTATATTATTTTCTTAATTATTATAAAAATATTTATCCACAAAAAATGCCTACTAAACAAGTTATACTCAATGGCGTTATAGCAGGTTTAGTTATGGTAATTAAATATAATTTATTAGGTTTTTGGCTTGGTTTTGCAGGATTTCTATGTATAGGATTACTTATTAATAAAAAAATAAAGGAAGCTTTTTTATCTGGACTATACTTTCTATTTGGAATGTTTATTGTAGCTTTACCTTGGATTATATATTTTGCACTAAACAATGCACTTTATGAAATGATTGATGTGTACCTTTTCGTAAATATTTCAGCTTATTCTGAAAATGCATCTATATTAAATAGAATACTAACAGCATTTAAAAGTGCTTTCGGCTTTGCTAACACTTTAAGATTGTTTTCAATTACAGCTCTTTTGGGTTATATATATGTAATTTTCAGTAAAACTATCATTCCAAACAAATATGGAAAACTTGCAATAACTTTTACAATACTTCTTACAGTACTTGGCGTTTATTATGGTTCTAATCATGTATATTACTTTTTAATATTAATGGCATTTATTGTATTGGGAATGTTATTTATTGCTAAAGTAATTGAAAAATTTATAAAACCTAAATTAGTAAACTATATCATATTTTTAACTCCAATTTTTATATTATCTTTTGTAATATTAACTTGTAATTATAGTATTAACTATGATTTTCGCAATGTAAAAAAAGAAGATTTACTGCAATATCAATTTGCCCAAATAATTGAACAAAAAGAAAATCCATCTTTGCTAAACTATGGATTTTTAGACGGTGGATTTTACACTGTAACAAATATCATACCAAATATAAAGTATTTTCATATGTCAAACATAAAATATGAAAATTATCCTGAAATATTGGACGAACAAAATAGATATATAAAAGAATCAGTAACAGATTTTGTAGTATTAAAACTTATGCATACATCTGAAAGTATTCAAATTCCATATTTATATGAAAATTATAAAGAAGTAAAAACAATATATGTGCCAGATGTAAATAGCTATTATATGTTATTTCAAATAAAAGACAAAGATGAAGAGGTAATAATAAATGAATAAGAAAAAAACAATTTTAATTGGAAGCATAATAATTACTATAATATTATTTATCGACCAATTGACAAAGTTTATGTTATTTGACAAAAATATTATTATATCTGAATTTTTAGAATTTACATTTACTAAAAATACAGATCCTTCATTTGGAATAGGTTCAAATAATATAATAATGACAATAATGGTAAATGTAGTAATATTAGGACTAATTATAAAATTTATAAAAGAAAATGAACTTGAGATATCACTGCTAATTCCTTTGTTTATGGTATTTGCAGGTGGAATATCAAATTTAGCAGATAGGCTTATAAGAGGTTATGTAGTAGAATTTATTAAAATAAATTTCTTTGATTTCCCTGTATTTAATTTTGCAGATATATGCATAGCTATAGGTGTTATATTAATAGGTTATAAAATAATAAAATCAATTATTTTTGAGAGATAAATCATTTATCTCTCATTATTCATAATATTGTCCTCCATAGCTTTATGTACTTGCTCTTTTAATTTTTCTATACTCTCTTTTTTATTTTCTTCATCTTCATATTTTATTGGCTCTAATATTTTTACTGTAACATCATCTTTCTTTTTAAATAATTTCCTTATTCCTTTTGGCTTTCTAAAAGTAATTACTATTGGAACAACTGGAACTTTATTATTTATTGCAAAATTGAAGGCACCATTTTTAAATTTTCTTAATCTATCACAATAAGGCCACAATGCCTGTTCAGGATAAAAATGTATTACTTTGCCATTTTGCAAAGCCTCATTTAATTGTTTTGTAAAACATTCTTTATTCTTTATATCTGTAGGAATTGGTATTGCTCTTAATAATTTTATTAGCTTTCTTATAAAAGGAATTTTAAAACTTCCTTCTCTTGTTGTAAAATATACTTTTTTTAATCCAAACGCCAAACCTACCATTGTACAATCTAAAAATAAAACATGATTAGACACACTTATAGCTCCAGTTTGCAAATTTTTAATATTTTCTTTTCCCTCTATTTTTAAGTCATATATTATCTTATCTAAAATTGTTAAAACTGGAATAGCTAATCCATAATATAGTAAATTAGAAAAAAATGAAAAGATTTTGCCATCATTAATATATTTGTAATTTTCATCTATATGTACTTCTAATGGCTCATACATATGAATTATGTCTTCATTTTCTGCTAATTCCATATCCTCTTGTTCTAAATATTTTTCCATTATTTATTACCTCTATTTAATTCCTTTATAACAATATCTACTATTTTTTCACAAGTATCTTCTGCTATATACTTCTTTTGATTTTCTATCATCTGCTTTTGCAAAACTTGATTTTCAATTAACTTCTTTGTATTTTTTACCACTTGCTCTATATTATCACACTTTATAGACATTTTTCTTTCATCAAAAAAGTTGGCATTATAATTCTCACAACCTGGTATAGGCATTATATGAATCAATGGTTTTCTCATTGTTGCTACTTCTGTAGTTGTAAGTCCACCTGGTTTACTTAATATAATTTCAGAGCTTGCCATATATTTACCTAAATTATTTGTATATGGAAGCGCTATAATTCTGCTATTATTCTTATATTCATCTTTAAGGTAATCTAACAATTTTTTATTATTGCCACATGCAATAATAAAAGTAGCATCTTTAATATTTTCTAATAATTCTTTTGCTATTTCTTTCACATTTCCAAAGCCCATACTTCCATTTAAAATCAAAATATATTTTTTATTAACATCTAAATTTAATTGTTTTTTAATTTCTTCCTTATTATATTCTTCTCTAAATTGTTTCATTACAGGTATACCAATAGCCACTAACTTTTGTTTTTTAATACCTTTTTCCAAAAAATCTGATTCTAGTTCTTTATTTGGAATAATAAAATAATTTGGATTAGTTTCTTCCCAAAATGGTATGCTTACATAGTCTGTAGCAACCTGCATAAAATGAATATGATGTTCTTTTTTTATGGCTGTTAATGCTTGAGCTGCAAATAAATGAGTAGTTATAACAAAATTATATTTATTATCTTTTATATATTTATAAAGTTTCTGCTTGTTTAAACTGTTTAAAACATATACTGGCGATTTTAATCTAGTCTTTTCATAAATTTTCCCTAAACTATATACTTTTTTAAATATCTTTCCACTTTTATTTGTAGACCTTATGTATAAATTATTAATTGAATCTTTTAGTTTAGGATTAATAATTTCTAAATATTCTTTAAAATCTGTTTCTATATTTCTAGCAAGTAATTCTTCTTGTATTGCCTTTGCTGCTGTGTTATGACCTCCTCCTGTTCCACATGATAAAATTAAAACTTTTTTACCATTATTTTGGATTTCTAACTGATTTATAAGCTTATCATAGAAGCATCCTAATCTGCCTACATATCCACTATTCCATGGTTTGTTTCTACCAAAATAGTGAATAATTATGGTATTTTTGCAAATCCATTTCATACCAATTTTCTTCTTAGGATTGTTCAAATTATATAAATTTAAATTTCTATCTCCTAAATTATACTTTAAGTCATCTATAAGCTTAATTTTATTTCCATACATTGCATTAATTATATCTTGATCAGGTAATAACAATCTCTTGTTATTTTTTTGCATAAAATCCATTACTTCTTTTTCAATTTTTACTTTTCTTAATTCATTTAAATTTATTAAAAGAACTCCTGTATTTATATACGGATTATTCTCGTCTATTCCCAATCTTATTTCATTAAACTTATGAACTACCTTTTTCACATGAGTTGCTGCTATAAAGTAATTTCCTTCAAAATCCATATTGTATAATTCATCTAGTTTATTTATTACTAACGTATCAGCATCTAAATATAAAATTCTATCTATATCATTAGGTAAATATTTTACTGCAAAAATTCTAAAATATATTTCTACTGGATATCTTTGCTCACGTACTAATAAATTATCAAATTTTGATTCATTCAATTTTATATCATTTATACAAAATTTATTTAAATCCAAACCATTTTTTATTTCTTCTATTTGTTCTTTACTTAAATTTTTATTAAAAATATACACGCTAAAATTCTCATCTTTATTTGATTTTTGTATAGAATTTAATAAAACATTTAATTGCTTTATATATTGACCATTTATTGCTACTAAAATATTCATTTTTTCCCCTTTTTATCTTTTTATATATGATAATACTATTTGGGCTTTGCTGTCAAGCAAACATAATATACATTATGAAACCCAAAAAACTTCCTTGTATTTCACAAGGAAGTTTTTTTAAATTTCTATTCCTTCTCAAACCAGAAATAGATATATCTCTCGTCTCCATCCCCATTGTCTATCTCAAGAGGATCCATAAGGAGAATTTCTGGAGTATAAAATAAATCTCTTGCCATCTTACTGGTAATAACTCTAGAATATAATCTATTTAGTCTTTCGTCGTCTGTACCAGTAACATCAATGACTATTTCATGCTCACAGCCCACATCTTCTTCACTAAATAACTTTACATTATCTTTTTTTAATGCAGGCATCTTCTTTCTCCAAGATGCTATATCTTTATCTTCTGTTCTTCCATTGGAAAAATAAAGTTTTTCCACTTCTTCGCAGAATTCCTTTTGTACCTTTTCATCATTGTTGTACTCTTCCACTAGCTCTTTTACACGTTCCAACAGAAAATCTACCTCGTTCATGCGTTCCTCCTTAAAATAATGATTTTACAACAGTTGCATTTTAATTTTGAAAAAAGGAATATACACTCTAGTTATTACTAGAATACCTATATTATACCACATAAACCATTAAAAATCTAGCATTTTAACTAATTATGTTTACAATTAATATATTCGTTAAATAAAAAGTGAACCATTCTTGTTAAACTTTTTTGTCTAACAAGAATGGTTCACTTCAAAAGTAATCACTTCTTTTTATGGCACTTACTAAAGTTATTCTTCCTGAACCTGTACTTGAATTATTTTATTTTCCATTGGTATTATCTCTCCATTACTTAATATAATGCTTTCTATTTCTATATTTCTAGGTCCTGGAGTATCAAAACCTTTTATATAATCTCTAGTAGTATAAGTTTTTTCATTTTTATCTAATCTGTAAGTTCTTTCATGTTCAGTATCTGTTCCTTTTATACGAATATATTCTGCATGATATTCCTTTGCATATTTAGAGTCTATTGGTATTACCTCTGCTGTAAATGATATTTTAAATTCTTCATTTAGCTTTAATTGTTTTGCATCTTCTTCATTATCTGTTTTTATCTTCAAATTTTCTACATTAAGATTTGATGGTAATCCTACAAATGCTCCACACCTTATTAATAAAAGTGATGAATCATAATGTTTGTCATAGTGATTTTCATTATCTTCTGGGTTTGAATCTAAATCATATGGAGCTGAATATATATGTATCATGTACACTTTATTTTGTGGTACATCTTTAAATGTAATTAATGTAGTTTCTCCCATAGTAAATGTAGGTTTTGGATTATCATGTTCATCTACAAATCCTGCAAATGATACTATTCCTTTTTGAGGTTGTCCATCTTTATCTTTTAAAACTGCTTCATCTGGATCTACTGTTGTAAATAGGACTGATACAGTACCTGCTTTATAATCGTAGAATATCTCAAAAGTTTCATCGCTATATTTTACATAAGGTCTTCTTTTTAATACGTCTATAGTATCTGGTTGTTCAACTTCAATTTCAACATTTCCATAATATAATTTAGTTGCTTTTAAACTAACTATTCCTGGAGTAGATGGTGTTTTATAAACAATTGTATAAACATCATCACTCTCTTTAATAAGTTTTGCGTCTTCGTATTTTGAAGTAATTCCTTCAGCACTCATATCAATAGCTGTTATTTCTTCATCAGCATTATCTGTTATAGTATATGTAATTTTCATCTCCTCATTTTTGTTAGGATACTTAGTTGATAATATACTACTTAATATACTTGCTTTTATATCTATTTTAATATCTTCAGATTTTTCACTAATTGCTTGGTTAATATGTTCTTCTGCATCTGCTCTATCATAACTTGCTACAATTACTACATTATATGTTCCAGCTCTATTACAATCAAAGGTTACATTTGTATCTTGTTTTTGAATTGGCTTACTTTCAACTGTAACTTCACCTTTTCTTAATTCTGCATGCATACTCGTTATTGTGTTATCTGTGTCTGTAACATTAAAACTTGCCGTAATAATATCATCTTCGGTTTTTTCTAATGTTGGTTTTGTTGCACTTGGTGTTTTCTTCAATATTTCAAATACTGTTGGCACTTTTAATTGTACTTTCTTTCCATTTGACATCTTAACTTCTGAAATAGTAATTTCAACTTTTTCATCATTTACTTGTTCATATGGAATTTCTACTTTATAAAGTTCTCCCTCCTTGTGCATTGCATGTTCTCCATTTAATTTTACATATGCAACTTCAAATTCAGTATTATTTCTTACTTTAAATGAAACAGTTACATTTTTTTGTGCTTTATCTATGGACTCAACCTTATTAAAATCTAAGTAAATTTCGTAATCTATTATATTAAGTTTAACATCCTTTAATATTTCTTCAAGATTATGAATATTAGATTGTTCATCTGCAAGGTCATCTAGGTCATATGTTCCTTCTAAACTTAATGTATAGGCTTTTCCTCTTGTTAATTGTGATAAAATTACTGTGTTTTCTTCATTTTTATTTAAGGCTTGAGGCTCAATAACTGGACTACCTTCTTCATCCTTAACTATAATATTTCCACTTATAAGTGTATTATCTGGGTCACTAAATGTAAATTTATATGTTGGTACATCAGATATATCATCAAATTCACTATTTAAAATTACAGGTACATCTTTTAATACATAAACTTTTGCTTTAAGAGAGTCTTCTAATGCTATTTCTTTACCATTATAAGTTAATTGTGTAATTTGATACTCTTTTTCCTCTCTTTCTTGTGGTGCAGTTACAGTTACTTCATAACGACCTTCTTCACCTTTTGTAAAACTTACAGGTACCTCTCCATTTACTAACATACTTTCAATTCCTTGATCTGTATTAGATTCGATAGTAAATGTAATTACTGCATTTGCTCCTTTATGTGCAAATACCATACTTGATGTTTCTATTACATTTGCAACTATACCAACTTCTACTTCTTTCTCTTCTGATATTAATTCCTCTTCATGAATATTTCCATCAATAATATTATAGCTTGCTAAAATTCCTATACTATATGTTCCTGCTTTAAATGGCTTATCACCTTCTACATTAATGGTTATTTTTGTGTTCTCTTGTATTTGAGCTTTAATAATTTCTTCTTCACCTAATTTTAGTACTATATATTTATTAGTTATTGTTGTATCTTCGTCTGTAAAATTAATATTATTTACTATAATTGACTTCTTATCTTCACTTACTATAACTTCTCCTACTTCTGCTTTTGGTTTATTTTTAAATACTACAAAAGAAGCTAAACTTGCAAATAATTCATTATCTGTTTCTTTCTTAAATTCTTTTAAATTATCTAATATTACTCCAGCTAAAGTTAATGTGGTCTTTTCGCTAGGTAATTCACTTAATAGAATTTCTACTGTGTATAAATTATCTTCTCCTTTGGTTGCATCATATTGTTTCGTTTCTTCGCCATTTAATCCTATTAAAACTTTATTTATAATATGACTTGACTTATTTGTGCTCTTGAATTGTAAAATTACTTTTCCAGTTTCTCCTTCTTCAAAGTGTAGTTCAGTTATTTTTAATTCATAATTATGTTCTATAATAAATTCACCTGTTTCAGTAACTGTACTATTATTTAAACCATTTCCGTTATCTGTGTCTAAATCGTAATTTACTGTTATTTCTACTTTGTATGTTTTAAACTCTTCTATATTTTTCAATTCATAGCTTCTTTCCTTATTGCCAGTTTCGTCTTTTTCAATAGTTATGTTTTGTATTTCTTCAGTTGTATCATCTTTTATAGATACACTTCCACTTATAAAAGTTTTATCTTCATCATGTATATGGAAATTTAATACTGGATTTCCCTCTTTTGTTAGTACTTTACTATCGTCAATATTTACTGCATCTACATACAATGCTGATTTTAGTACTTCAATTGTATCTTGTTTTTCTACTGTAACTTCATCTTTTCCATAATACAACTTACTTACAGATATAGTGTCTTCTCCACTTTCGCTTGGAACTTTATAAGATACAGTATATATATCATTACTTTCTTCTTCAACAGTCTCATTTCTTTCACCATTTATTTCAATTGCAGTTACTTTTTCATAAGTGTTATCTTTTACTGTATATTTAATTGTTATAGTTGCTCCTTTTTCTGGATACTTATTTAATATTTCTGTTTTGCTTATAGATGCTATTATTTCTCTTGTATCCTCTGCCTCACTTAATACTATATCGTTATATTCTTCTCCATCTACTCTATCATAACTTGCCACAATTTCTACCTTGTATGTTCCTGCTAAACTGTTATCAAACTCTATTTGTTTATTTCCTGCACTTATATCTTCAATTTGTGTACTTCCAATTGAACTTCCAAATATATCTTTTAATTCAGCATGAAGTTCTTTTATTGTGTTGTCTTCGTCTTTAATAGTAAAGCTTGCTTTTATTTTTTCATCTTCAAATGTAATTTGTGGCTTTGTTGCTTCTGGTGCCTTCTTAAATATATCAAATGTAGCATTATTTTCTAATCTTATAACCTTTTCGTTTGACATCTTAACTTCTGAAATTGTAATAGTTAGTTTTTCATCAATTTCTTGTTCATAAGGAATTGTTACTTTACATACATCATTGTCTTTATCTACTTTGTAGAATTTATCTACTAACTTAATATATGAAACATCAAATTCAGTATTATTAGTTACTTTAAATGTAAAGCTTACCTCTTTATCTTGTTTGTTAACACTTTCTACATTTTCAATATTTATAGAAACTCTATAATCTATTATATTAAGTTCTACTTCTTTATTTAAAGTTTCCGTATTAATAAAATCTTCCTTATCATCATCTAAATCATATGTTGCACTTATTGTTAAAGTATAAGTCTTTCCTCTAGTTAAATTAGATAAATCTATTATATTCTCATTCTTTTGTAAGCTTTGAGCTTCAATTTCAATATGTCCTTCACTATCTTTTACACTAATATTTCCACTTATTAATGTATCTTCTGTATCATTAAAGTTAAACTTATAGGTCGTTTTATCAGATATATCGTCAAATGCCTCATCTGTAATTGTTGGTTTATCTTTTAATATATAAACTTCTACTTTTGGACTATTTTCTATACTTACCTCAGCACTTGCATATCTTACTTTAGTAATTGCATATTCCTTTAATCCTGTTTCTGATGGTAAATTTACTGTTACTTTATAATTTCCATTTTCAGCTTTTTCAAACAATGCTGGAGCTTCATTGTTTATTTCTACACTTTCAATACTTTCTTTTGTATTAGATTTAATATTAAATTCAATTATTGCTACAGAACCTTTCTTTGCATATAGTTTTTCAGATACTTTACTTACTTCTGCTACTATATCAACTTTTATTGTAGATTTATCTGATATTAGCTCTTTTACATGTTCTTTTCCATCATTAATATTATAATCTGCTAAAATTTCTATTTCATAGTTTCCTGCTTCAAACATTACATCTTCTGCTTTAAACATTACACCCGTTTGCTCATTAATTAAAATTTCTTGAATTACTTCACCATTTAATTTTAATACAGCATATTTATTAAGTAGTGTATTATCGTTATCTGTAAATTCAATATTATTTACAGTAATTAAATTTTTAGCTTCATCTAATATAACATTTCCTATTACTGCTGTTGGTTTGGTTTTGAATATTAATAAAGAATCTATTCCTTCAAATACATCTGTATATGTTTCTCTATTAAATTGTTTTAAATTACTTAAAGTTACTGCTTCTAAGGTTAAATCTGTTCTTTCTTCATTAAATTCACTTAATGGAATTTCTAAAGTATATAAGTTATCTTCTCCTTTTGTAACTTCATATTGCTTATTTTCTCCATTAAATCCTATTAAAACTCTTTCTACAACATTGACTGACTTATTAGTACTTTCAAATTGTAATATTACTTTTCCGTCTGTTATTTCTTTAATCATAAATTCTTCTATTAATAGATAGTAATTTTCTTGTACCATGAAGTCATGACTTTCTGTAATTGACCCTTCATTTTTTTCATTTTCACAATCTGTATCTAAGTCATAGTTAATTTTTATTTCTACGCTATATTGTGCAAATTCTTCAATATTTTCTAATATATAACTTTGTTGCTCAAGATCTTTTTGAAGTTCAATTGTTTCCTCTTCATTAGTATCTAATTTTTTAATTATTATATTTCCATCTAAAATTGCATCATCTTCATCATTTAATACAAAATTTAACTTTGGTTTTCCTTGTTTTGATACCTCACTATCATCAATAACCATTTCTGTTATAGATGGCATAGTTTTTAATATTTCTATTTCCGTTGAATAAACAACATCTATACTATCATTTTCATATATAATTTCTGTTGCTTCTAAATTTATTTTTCTGTTTTGTGGTATATTTTCTATTGGTGCCTTCATACTTACATTATAAATTCCATCTTCTACTTTTGTTGCTGCAAGTGCTACACCATTTATACGTATTTGTTTTACATCTTCATCTGTATTATCTTCAATAGTATAAGTAATTTCAATATTTCCACCTTTAGAAACATAGTAGTTTGTAATTCTACTCGTAATAATTTTTGCTTCTATAGGTTGTTTTATCTCTTCTTTTACCTCTATTTCATATGTTCCAATTAATTTTTCTAATATTTCATCTCCTAAATCATATATAGCTTCTACTTTCACTATATACTTTCCTAAAGTACTTATTTCTAAATCCCCTGAATGCATATCTTCCAACATCTTTTCTTCTAGAACTTCTCCACTTTCATCTTCTATTCTTACCATTACATTTTTAATTGTGTCATCCGCATCTATTATTTCAATGTCAATATGCATCTTTCCATCATTTGATTGTAAATACACTTTATCAATATTTGGCTTATCTTTAAGGTATATATATTCCATTTCTTTGTTTATTTCATAGCTTACGCCATTTTCTAATACTGCAGATTTAATTAATATCGAATTATTTCCTTTTTCTCCTTTTGGCAATATTACTGTATATTTTCGATTTGCATCTTTTTGAACTGGATATTCAACATCTCCAATTTTTATTCCTCTTACATCATAGTATGAATCATAATCATTTTCAAAAGATAGTATTAAATCATCTTGTGTAGACACTTTCTTCGTTATTTCCATATTTTTATTAATAAATCCATAATCTCTTGAAAATTCTAAGTTTCCGTTTCCATCTCCGAAAGATTCACCTATAAAATCTTCTTCTTTTTCAAAATTATCTGCTAAATTTTCACTAAAATAGTTATGGTCTAAATCGTAATCTATATTAAACTCATAATTATATATTTTACCATCTTCTAATTCTACAGCAAATTTATTTTCTCCAACATGAATTTCTCCTGGTTTTGATTTATATACTTCATTTCCTTCTTCATCTTTAATAATAAAAGTACCATTTTTGAATGCTCCATCTGGATCTTCTACATTAAAGCTAATTTCAGGTTTTTCTTTTTCACTATCTATTTTCAATCCTTCTACTTTAGGTTTATCTTTTAATACATCTATCATAATACTGTAATTGGTTTCAATTTCTTTATTATTATCTAATTTTATTTTTGTAATAGTAAGTTCATAAATTTTTGCTACGTTTGGTGCAGGTAATTTTACAATATAATGATTATTTTTTTGTGTTATTTTATTTATAGCTGTTGATTTTATTCTAACTGGTAAAATACTTGCTAATCTTATAGCTGAATTATTTACTTTTTCTACTTTATAAAATTTTTCTCCTATTTCTACCTCTTCAACTTCTGTATAAGGAGTAACATCAATATATAAATCTAATGTTATTTCTTCTCCTTTTTTAGGTGTAAGGGTGCTTATTACTTTATTATTAATTACTGCTCCAGATTCATCTGGATTATCTGGCTCAGAAGGTTCATTTGGGTTATCTGGCTTAGAAGGCTCATTTGGATTTTGAGGATTGTCTGGTTGTGTTGGGTTACTTGGTTCATCTGGATTATCTGGCTCGTTTGGATTTGTTGGGTTACTTGGTTTATCTGGATTATCTGGTTCGTTTGAATTTGTTGGGTTACTTGGTTGGTTTTGGTTGTTATTGTTACCATTATTATTATTGTTATTATTATTGTTGCTATTATTACTATTATTATCTGAACCATTAATATTTACATTATGATTTTGATTTCCAGCTTGCTCTGTAGATGAACCTACATCTCCTATTGATATATTTCCATCATTATTTAAATCTTTATCATTTATATTTTTATTTTCTTCTGGATTTTTAATTTCTAATAAATATTCTATAATATTTTTAACATCACTATAATCAACTTGACCATCCTTATTAACATCCGCACTTTTTGTAAACAAGAACATTACTGTTGGTATTAACATCAGAATTAAAATCACTATTAATATAATTGTAATAGTAATTCTCTTATCATCAAGTTCTTCATTATCTTTATTTTTTATATTGTAGTAAATTAAAAATATAATAATAGCAAGCATTATTGCAATACATATATAAGAAATCCATCTAAAATCTCCTCCTATATTAACAGCTATATCTTCTTCAGTACTATTATTTTCTTTATTTACTGGAATACTCTCACCTTCTGCTAACCCATCTTTTAAAATCATAACTTCTATTGAATCACTTTTTAAAGAAATTTCTTTTTTACCATCAGATGCTTTAACGCTATTTACTGTAATAGTTGTTTTACCTGGAATGGCATCTTTTTTAACTTTCAACTTTATTTCTAAAAGTTTTTCTCCAGTAATTCCTTTCTTATTTATTAATGCAAATTTGTTATTGGATTTATTATAAACAATATCCGACCAATTCTCTTTTTCCTGAAAGTTTTCTGTCTTTATAACATCAAAAACGTCTTTGTCATAGCTTAACTTTGCAGTATAAGCATACAAAGACGTTTCTTTGCTCTCCATTTTTAGGTCGATTGAAATTGTTATTTCTCCACCCAAATCAATTTTATTTTTATCTACCTCTAACATTATTTCATTTGATGCATATACATTTGTTGTAAACATAAATAAAAATACAACAAAAAATAAAATACTTGCTAATCTTTTCATATGTTACACCCACCTTCAATTTATATTTTTATGTTTATAAATTTCACGGTACATAATATTATTTTACTACATTTGCTCAGAAATGTCAATTTTTATACACTTTTGTTAAATATTGCTCTATTTTTGTATTTTTATGTAATCTAATTTTGCTAAAATACTTTCTAATTTATGTAATAGAAAATATGCTAGAAACTTACTATAAATGGAAAACTCGCTGGCAATTACCAGCGAGTTCTTAACTTTTTAAGCAAAAAGTAACTTAAACTATCTTGAGTTCCAATATCAACTCTTGATAAAGTTCCTCCAAATATTCAAGTCGCTCCTCGATATTATTAATATCAAGTCCTTTAAGCATCTCTCTCACTTCGGAGTCAAACTCATCTTTTACTTTTTGCTCTTTTCGGGACAGACCCTTCTGAGCCTTCAAAAAACGGAATTTTTTCTCTGAATATTTTTCTTTGATAATTTTTCCGTACAGGAATTCAATTGCTTCCTGTGTTTTTGCATTTGCTTCTTCTCTATTTTCCAACAGTTTAATTTTAATTGAACTATTCTGCAGAAGTTCAAAGCAAATGTAACCATATATCGGCTCTCCGTCTCCGAAATCACTACGAGTAACAACTTTTTTTCCATCTTGGCCATATGCTTCAAGTATTGCTTCAAGCTTATATGACTTAAGCTTTAAGCTTTCTCTTGCATCTTCCCAAGCCGCACCAATCCTTTCTATTTCGGCTCGCTTTCTCAAGTCTGATATTTGAGTAGACTGCACCACAATATAATTTCTTGTATTAACGAGGTACCTAATTTTTACTTTATTTCCATTATTCAGTACCACTTCGTTAATGTTCGTTGTACGCAATGTTTCCTCATCTATCGTAATACTTGTTTCCGGCCAGCCATAATTGACATCAAATGTCTTTCCGTCAATTACCACCACATATTGCGGTAGTAAGGCGTCACTTTTACCTTTCAATAATTCGTAATCCGGGTGATTTTCTACAGTTACATATTCACTTGCTACGCGCTGTCCTCTAAAGTATGTAACTTTTTGAACCACTATAGAATCCGAATATCTCTGATAATACGGATTTTCACAACTTTCTGTTATAAAACTTGGTGCCAATTCTTTCAAATCTTCAACAGTCACTATTGTTGCATTGTTAATGACTGTATTTTTATATTTGAAGCCGTACCAATCCGTATATTCGAATTGTCTAAGAATTCCAACTACTATTTTTGCATTAGTATACTGTACACAGCTATTCTTATTCAATTGACATTTGATGCCATCTTCTCCTATATAGGTATCATACTGACCAAATTCATCATTAAGTACAAAAATGTTATTGAGCATTCCTGCAATGATAAACTTTCTCATATTTTCCCTATTAGAAGAAGATTTTAGTTCTACTACACCTTCTAATACCACTCTTAGACGTCTTACGTACTCATTGACTCGATTATATGTTTTCTTATTAATTCTAAGCTCACCAAAATTAATGTTTCTCATCTTTTGAAGCTCATTCCATACATCGAATTCAGCGAGCAAGTCGCTAGACTTCTCTTGAGTAAATTGGGAGTAACTGCAGTCCTTACCGAGCAAAGTTCCCATCTCTAAAATGGCTGCAATAACAATCGCCTCTTCCGTAGCCCCATATTTTTCTGCCTCGATAATAATTCTAGCAGACTGTGCAGATATAGGCATTTTTGCCATCTTATACCCTATAGGGGTTACTTCATTTTCCGCTGTAATCGCTCCCAAATTGATAAGGTTCTTTTTGGCCAGTAACAGGGCTTCCATGCTTGGCTGGTGGAAAAATTCCACCTCGGTCGCATCTATATTACAAGATGCAAGCTTTAGTACTATTTGGTCCAGAATTCCCCTTTGAATTTCAGGAACTGAAAAATCAGGTCTTTCTTCAAAAGAGACATCAGAACACAGAACGTACTTACCTTCCTTTGTGCGTCCTGCCCTTCCTTTTCTTTGCATGATATCTGCTTTACTTATATCGTTCAAGAATAAGCCTTGAATACCATTTTCAACCTCCAACCTTCTTTCTTTTCCAGTATCAATAACAGCATCAATATCCGGAATAGTAATAGAGGTTTGTGCTACATTAGTAGCAACAATTACCTTTGGACGGTTATAGGTATAAAAGCATTTTCTCTGCTCGGCATAATCAAGCTCTCCATGTAAAGGAAGTATTTCTGCATCCACCATTCTTTCCTTAAGATAATCAATAATGTCGGTGATTTCCTTCTTTCCAGGTACAAATACTAATGTATTTCTGCCTTCCATAACCATGTCTTGAATGGTACCTTTCAAAAAGATTTCATCATTTTTCTGTTCAAATTCTACCGGAAATAATGTTCCTGGAATTTTAAGGACACAAACATCGGCCGTTACATCTTTGTAATACTTGCTTAATTCTTCGACTTCAATTGTTGCAGACATAATAACTATTTTTGTGGTCCACCCCTCTTGAAGTTTCTTTTTTGACCAAGCTATAAGTGTCTCCATATTGAGATTCCATTCATGGACTTCATCAAAAATAAGCACTTTCTGCTTTCCGTCATTTTTTTCAGCGAGTAATCTAACTAGCTCTAATCCATCTGTACAATAAAGTATAGATGTATCTTGAGAAAAATTTCTCTCAAAAGCCGTTTGAAAACCTACTTTTCCTCCAACTTCTGTGCCCATTTCTTCTGCAACTCTTTCCGCCAACGACCACGCTGCCATCCGCCTCGGCTCGGTAACAATGACATCATTACCAAGCTCGCTTAAGTACTGTGGTACTTGGGTAGACTTACCCGATCCTGTCTCTGCCGTTATAATTGTAACAACATTTTCTCTTACTGCCTCCACAATATTTTCCCGATATGGAAAAATTGGTAATGAATTGTTCATTGAAATCTCCTTTCAAGTTGTTATCATAATGATTTTTATGTTAAAATACACATGCATACTAATATTATACCACAATTTACATAACATTGCAATTTTTTCTTTTATATTTTCATTTAATTTTTTTTACTTATTTTTATTTGTCTTTGCTTACATTCTACTATTCATTATTAATATTCATAGCTTACTATTTATGTTTACATTTACTATAGTTATATTTTTTCTTATTTCGTACATAATAAAAATATATAAAATATTAGATTGGAGTGTTAAATTATGGAAAATCAAAATTTAAACGTTTTAGACGAAGTAAACAAAGGTGCTACAATGGGTATGGATGCTATTTCATATGTCTCTGAAAAAGTTACAGATGGCAGATTCAAAGAAGTTCTTGATACTGAATATAATAAATATAAAGATATCTCTAATAGAGTAAATGATTTATATTCAAATTATAGTAGCAAAGAACCTCATGAAACAAATGCCATGAATAAAATGATGACTTGGTACGGAATACAAATGAAAACAATGACAGACGATACAACATCTAAACTATCAGAATTACTAATGCAAGGTACAAACATGGGAATTATTGAAGGTAGACGTTTATTAAATCAACATCACGATATAGAACCTGACGTAAAAAATATTTTAAATGATTTTGTTGTTATGCAAGAAGATAGTGTTGAAACATTAAAGAAATACCTTTAAACTATAAGGGACGGGGTTAAATAGTTTAGTGGATTATAATTATTTTATAGCAAAACATGAATATATTATTTATTTAGTAACTCCCAGCTGCATAATAGCTTGTAAAAAAATTTATTTATACAAAACAAGTTTTGTAAAATAAATTTTTTACAATCTATAATTTGCTGGTCCCCACAAAATGTTACTAAATAAATAATATATTAATGTTTTGCAAATATTATTAATTCATTTCCACTAAACTATTTAACCCCGTCCCTTATAGTTTAAACAATGTATTCTATTTTATTATTAGGAAAATATTTATTCATTTGTTCCCTTATAAAAATTTCAGCTTCCTTTCTTACATCATTTTTATACCAATACTTTCCTCTACCCCTTCCAGTCATTAATTCTTTATTATATAAATTAATTGCGTTCGGAAAAGCTTCTTCATTTATTTTGGTGTGCACATAGCTATAAGTCATAAATATAATTTCAAAAAATGCATCTTTCTTTACTTTTTCAGACAACTTCTCATTAAGAGTTTTTATTAATTGTAAATATAATTCTTTCCAATTATCTACTAAAATAACAGGAGCAATCAGTATTCCAATGTTATAGCCTGCTTCTTTAAGTTTATTAATTGCTTCTATCCTTCCATCTAATCTCGAAGTACCAAATTCTACTCTATTTATAATTTCTTCAGGGTTAACACTCATTCTAACAGTAATTTTGCCTTTATGATCTAGAGGTAGTATAGGATCAACCATATCAAATTTAGTAGGGAATGTTAATTTACCTTTACTCGTATTTTTAAAATTTTCTATAGTCCATACCAAATTATTCGTAATTGTATTTTCCAAAATTAAATCACTATTACTACCTATTTCAAAAGTTAATTCTTTTTCAGCTTTCTGTGCTGTATTTATAATTTTATCTAGCATTTTCTCTCTATTTACAAATAAACGCAAATATGCACATTTATTATAATTGCAAACTAAATAACAATACATACAAGCGGCAGTGCAACCAGATGATGTATATGGAACTAAATAATCCGAAGTTTTATGATTTTCTACAAAATTATGAGTTTTTCTTACTCCTATAATTAAATTCTTTTTCATTTCAGCAAATTCACTATTTTGCTTTTTTCTCATTTCTTCTATATTATTATGATTTTCAATTTCTATTTTAGGCACATCTTTATATTTTTCTAATAATTCTTTTCCTAATTCATAATTTTCAATTTCTTTTTCAAAATAAATAGCTTTTGGTTTAAACATTATAACCTCCATTCAAGTTATATTTTAACCAAAAGCTATACAATTATACCAATTTGGGACTGCTTCCAACTGTGCCAAATGGGGCAAAAAGGGAGACCCTTTTTACATATACATACACATTTATATTATGCATTTATATTGGCTCTTTTTATAAATTTTCCTAATAAATCTTTTATAAAAGATTTATTAATATATAAACAATAAACTATAGTTATTAATAGCATTAATATTTGTAAAGGAGTATTTTTTAAATAATATGATAACAATACTACTGCTAATAAAAGAAAATCTACTATTCTAATTTTAGATTTTAATTTAACATGTTGTTTTATTCTATTTTTTCTTTGAAGATATACAAAACTTGTTGCTATTAACGTAGATATTGCTGCTGCCCATAATCCTATAAAATGAATTAATGTAATATTTACTACAAGGTTTATTACTGCTGATACTATTGTTGTTGTACCCATAACTTTTGTATTTTTGTATGCTGAAAAGATTCCTCCAAAAAAGCTAGACATATTTGAAAAATATGTTGCAATAACCAAAACAGGAGTATAATAATATGCTTCTGTAAAGTCTCCTTTTATTAATAATGGAAATGCAAATGGTAAAAGTGCTATTAACCCTGTAACAATAGCATACATGAAGTCTTTTACAGTTCTATATATGCTATTATAAAATTTACGTTCATCATCATCATCATTTAAAGCTTTTGATGCGGACTCTTTCCAAGCTGTATAGAAAAAACTATAGAATGTATCCATAAAGTTTGGAAATTTATGTGCCATTGAATATACACCATTTGCTGCCGTTCCTAAAACTGTTGATACTATTAATCTATCTGATAAATTTATTATTGTCCATGATAAACTATTTGGTACTAAAGGTACTGAATATTTTACCATTTCTTTCATCGTTTTATTTTTATTTATTGTTTTTAATGACACTAATTTATATACTTTTAATTTTAAGAATAAGAAAATTGATACAACTATATTAGAAATGATTACTGCCCATAATAAACCTTCCATTCCTATTCTAAGACCCGCAATAAATACAACATTTAGTATTATAGTCATTAAACTTAATATTACATTTGCAGCTGAATATAGTTTTATTTTTCCCAGACCTCTTGTTATTGCATTCATAAGTAGCATTACTATTACAGCTATTAAGTATACAATAAATATAAATGTATATGGTATTTTAAATAAAGCACCTATAATACCTATTAATATTATAAATATGGTTGTACTTTTTACAATATACGAAAACGTCTGCGAAATAACATTTTTTCTTTCATTCTCCGTTTTACAGTCTATTAAAAACCTAAACATTGCTTCTTCCATAAGTAGTGTTACTACAGGCGCTACAAAAGTTGTTATTGTTATTATTAAGTCATATATACCATATTCTTCAGTTGATAATATTGTTGTATATAATGGAAGTAAAAATACTGATATTACCTGTGTACTTAATTTTCCTATTGCTATTATAAAAGTATTAAAAAATAATTCTGATTTTTTAGACATTATTCTTCCCTTCTTATTTTATTTCTTTTGTTATTATAAACATTATTTTAATTTTGTTCAAG
>CANQDO010000022.1 GCA_947593355.1 uncultured Clostridia bacterium
ATTTTCTCTTACAATCATTAATTTAATGTAATTTTAAACTTATAAAAATGATTGTAAATATATTATACGAGGAGAAAGAAATTGATCTTTGAAAACATTATAGGAAATGAAAAAGCAAAAGAAATTTTAAATAAAGCATTAAAAAGTAAAAATATATTGCATAGCTATATTTTTATGGGCATTAGTGGTGTAGGTAAGAAAATGTTTGCAAGAGAGTTTGCAAAAGGAATATTATGCTTAAATGAAAATAGCTGTTGCAATAAATGTAAGTCATGTATGGAATTTAATACTGATAACCATCCAGATTTCATGGAAATAAATCAATTAGAAGATACTAAAAATATAAAAATTGAGCAGATACGTTTCATGCAAGAAAAAATAGCAGAAAAGCCAATAATATCTAATAAAAAAGTTTATATAATAGATAATGCAGATACTATGACGGTTGAGGCTCAAAATTGTTTATTAAAAACTTTAGAAGAGCCACCAGAATATGCCGTAATTGTATTAATAGCATCAAATGAAAGCAAACTTTTAAATACTATAAAATCAAGATGTATGAAAGTATCATTTGAAGCGATATCAGATGAAAATATAAGAAAATATATAGAAGAAAATATTACTAAAGATGTTACACCAAATATGGTATCAATGTGTGGTGGAAGTATTGAGAAAGCTAAAACAATAGCTGATAAAAAAGAGATGTATGCAAGTCTTGAAGAAATAATAGAAAAAATAGAAAAATCTGATTTAATAGAAGTATTCAATAATTCAGAAATATTATACAAATCAAAAGATAATATACAAGAATTACTAGACTATATCAACATTATATTGTATAATAAGAAAAAATTAGAATTCATAAATTGCATACAAATAGTAGAAGATGTAAAAAGAAGGTTATTACAAAATAGTAATTACGATATGAGTATAGATGGACTTTTAATAAGGATGTGGGAGGAAGTTAATGAAAAATATAATAGGGGTTAGATTTAAAAAGCCAGGAAAAATATATTTCTTTGACCCAGAAAATTTAAAAATTGAAAATGGAAGCTATGTAATTGTTGAAACTTCTCAAGGAGAGGAATATGGGCAAGTAGTAATTAGCAATAGGCAACTTCCTGATGAGCGAATAGAAAAGCCTTTAAAAAAGGTAATAAGAGTTGCTACATATAAAGATAATAAAAAATACGAAGCAAATAAAGAAAAGGAAAAAGAGGCCTTTAAAATTTGTGAGGAAAAAATAAGAGAACATAAATTAGATATGACATTAGTAGATGTAGAATTTAAATTTGATAATAGCAAAGTTTTATTCTATTTTACAGCAGATGGAAGAATAGACTTTAGAGAGCTTGTAAAAGATTTAGCGGCAATTTTTAAAACTAGAATAGAGTTAAGGCAAATAGGAGTTAGGGATGAAGTAAAAAGAATAGGCGGAAATGGAGTATGTGGAAGAGAACTATGTTGTTGTTCATTTTTAGGAAACTTTGAAACAGTATCTATAAAAATGGCAAAAGAGCAGAATATGTCCCTAAATCCATCAAAAATATCTGGAAACTGTGGAAGGTTAATGTGTTGCTTAAAATATGAGCAAGATGTTTATGAAGAAAAGATGAGTAGACTTCCTAAAATAGGTGCAATTGTAAAAACAGCAGATGGGGAAGGCACAGTAGAAGGAGTAGAAACCTTAAGAGAAAGAATTAGAGTTAAACTAAAAGATGAAAATGGAGAATTTTATTTTAAAAAATATAATGCACCAGAAATAACAATTATAAAAAATGTAGAAGATGATAATACGGATGTAGATGAAGAAGAAAAACAACATTTGAAAGAATTGGAAGAGTTAGAAAAATTAGAGGAAATAGATAAGAATTCAGTCGTAGATGATGATGAAATATAGCTAAACTATTAGGGACGGGGTTAAATAGTTTAACACATTTATATATTTATAATATGAGCTAAACTAATAGGGACGTTGTTAAATAGTTTAGTATACTTAAAATATAATTATAAGAATAAAAAATTGGTACATATATACTAAACTATTTAACAACGTCCCTATTAGTTTAGCGTAAATTAATTTAGTGCTATAGTGTTAAACTATTTAACCCCGTCCCTAATAGTTTAGCCTGCGAAGGGTGGTGAGAAATATGGCATATAAAATATCAGATAAATGTATTAAATGTGGTGCGTGCGCAGCAGAATGTCCAGTTGCATGTATATCTGAAGGAGATGACAGATACGTAATAGATCCAGAACAATGTATAGGATGTGGTACTTGTAGAGGTGTTTGCCCTGTAGAAGCTCCAGAAGAAAATTAGTAAATTATAAATAATATAAAGCAAAATTCAGTCTAAAATATTAGGCTGAATTTTGTTTTTACTAAAGATTAATTCTATTCTAATTCTATTGAGAAATTTCTGTTTTCATATGTTTTTTAATAGTTTTAACAGGTATTAAAAACAAAGCACCAACAATTATAGGTAAGTAAAATGTATAAATTCTCCAAAAAAGTATAGATAAATTTATTGTTCCTTCTTTAAAGATGGAATTAAATAAAAGTAGAAATCCACCTTCAGCACCAATTCCTGCGCCTGGCGTAGGCATAATAGTCATAAACAAAAGTAAAAATGCTTGAACAGGAATAATTTGCCAGAATCCAATTCCAGAATTTCCAAAAGCTCTATAAACCATATATGTTATAGAATAATAAGCCAAACTTTGAATGCAAGATATAACGAAAATTTGGAAAACAATCCATTTTTGAGAATTCATCATCTTAAATTGTTTGTTAAAATTGGAAATACTTCCATCCAATTTTTCAATAGTCTTTTCAGAATCTTTTATAATTTTAAGCTTGCCTAGTAATTTTATAATAGGTGTGGTGAACCAAGTTATAAATTTCTTATTAATTCCAGCCAATATAACTACAACAATTAGAACAATATTAGCTAAAAAGCCTAAAACAGCAACCCATAAAAAATCTTTAAAAAGTTCTTGAAAAAAGTTTAGTTGAAATGCTACTACAATTAAAGTAAAAACAACTAAAGCAATTTGAGTTATAATGAACTTCATTGCAAGAATTGACATTGATTCACTTGCCCTTTTACCAGTTTTGGTAAGTTCATATGCTTGCATTGGTTGACCACCTGACGAAAAAGGAGTTATATTATTGAATAATTGACCAATCATTGTTACTTTTATAGAGTTTTTAAATGTTTGGTCAGGGTGTAGTTTTTTTAATGGTATGTGAAGAGTGAGTGAATCACATAGCCATAAAACAAGTAAACAGCCAACACCGAGCTAAAACCCAACCATAATTTACATTTTGTAGTACATAAATTATATTTTCAATTCCATCTACGCAAAACATATATGTTGTTAGACCAATAAATATAGCAACTATTAGTACAAAGTTAAAAATAGTAACTTTTTTATCAGTTTTCTTTATTTGCTCTTCTTCACTATTAGTTGATTCATTTTCAATAGAAATTTCTTCAACTTCTTTTTTTTCTTGTTCTTTTTCGTTTTCTTTCCCTTGTTCTGTTATCTTTTTTGTTCTCTTTTCCGTTCTTTTTTCTGTTTTTTTCATAAAAACCTCCTAAACTATTAGGGACGGGGTTAAATAGTTTAACACATTTATATATTTACATTTACAATAAAAGCTAAACTAATAGGGACGTTGTTAAATAGTTTAGTACACTTAAAATATAATTATAATAACAAAAAATTAATATATATATGCTAAACTATTTAACAACGTCCCTATTAGTTTAGCTAAAAATTAATTTGATGTTATAGTGTTAAACTATTTAACCCCGTCCCTAATAGTTTATTTATTAGTAATTTCTTCTAAGTCTAAAAGTTCTTGCCATCTCTTATCAACTTCTTTTTGGAATTCTTCTATCATCCATTCATTTCCTGGTTTAAACATATGCTTGAAACGTCTTTGAGGTTTTAAAAATTCTTCTATTGGAAGTTTTTTAGCTGGTTTATATGTTATTTTATATTTTCCATTTTCAACTTCATACAAAGGCCAGTAACATGTATCTATAGCTAATTTATTAATTTCCATTAGCATATCTGTAGGGTAACCCCAACCTCTAGGGCAAGGTGCTAAAACATTTAAAAATGTTGGACCTTCTGTATATATTGCTTTTTCAGCTTTTTCATATAAATCTTTGAAATTATTAACACCAATGGATTGTGCAACGTATGGTAAATGGTGTGATGCCATTATTTCTGTTAAGTCTTTTCTGGCTTGCATTTTTCCAGGGATGACTTTTCCAGCAGGTGAAGTTGTTGTATCTGCAAAATGAGGTGTTGCAGAAGAACGTTGAATACCTGTGTTCATGTATGCACCGTTATCATAACATACATAAGTCATGTCATGACCTCTTTCCATTGCTCCAGATAGACTTTGAATTCCTATATCATAAGTTCCACCGTCTCCACCAAATGCGATGAATTTTGTGTGTTCATCTTCTGGTAATTTTCCTTGTCTTTTCATAGCTTTGTAAGCAGCTTCTGCACCAGAACAAGTAGCGCTAGCACATTCAAAAGCTGTGTGAATATATGAATCTGTCCATGCTGAATATGGATAAATAAATGTAGAAACTTCCATACAACCAGTTGCATTAGCAACTACAGCATGATCTTCTTCTTTTAATGCTCTCATAATCATTCTAGCTACTGGTGGAGCACCACAACCAGCACACATTCTGTGTCCTGCAGTAAATCTAGCAGGCTTTTTTGCAACGATTTCTTTTAAATTATATGCCATTTTATATTATCTCCTTTCAAGTTCATATTATTTAAAATTTGCGTTTTTCTATAAAATTAATGCTTTTTAAATTTATTTCCCATAATATTTAAATCAATGTTTTTTAAATCTGTTTCCCATAATATTTAAATTAATGTTTTTAAAATAAATTTTCCATAATATTTGAGTAAATGTTTTCAAAATAAATTTCCCATAATATTTAAGTCAATGCTTTTAAAATAAATTTTTCATAATATTTAGGTCATTCTTTTTATATATTTTTTAGTTAAATTATTTTCTAAGTCCAAAGTATCTATATGGATTATCTGCTTTTCCTGATTTAACAATCTCTTGTAAATCACTATAAACTCCGTGAATATCTTTTGCAGTTGTATCTCTACCACCAATACCGTATACGTAGTTAACAGTAGGAACATGAACGTTATTTACATACATTCCAGATGTAACATCTTCAAATAATGCTCCACCAGCTGCATTTAAAGAATCAGATTTATCCAAAACAGCAACTGCTTTTACATGAGATAGTGCTTTTGCAATTTCTTCAGCAGGGAAAGGTCTAAATACCCTTACTTTTAAAAGACCTGCTTTAACTCCTTGCTCTCTTAATTCATCTACTACAACTTTTGTAGTTCCTGCAGTTGAATTCATACAAACTATTGCAATTTCAGCGTCATCTAATCTGTATTCTTCAAAGAAAGAATATTTTCTTCCTGTTAATTTTTCAAAATCAGCAGAAACGTCAGCTATAACTTTTTTAGCAGCTCTCATAGCTTCTGCTTGTTGATATTTATGTTCAAATAAATATGATTGTAAATCTAATGGACCTATGGCAATAGGTTCTTTTCTATTTAATAAATAATGTTCAGGCTTATATGTGCCAACAAATTCTTTAACTTTCTCATCTTCAATTAATTCTATATTTTCAATAGAATGAGATGTAATAAATCCGTCTTGACATACTGCAAGAGGAAGTCTTACATCTTTATGTTCTGCAATTCTATGAGCCATTATTAGGTTGTCATATGCCTCTTGATTATTTTCAGAAAATAGCATAATCCAACCACTATCACGAATACCCATTGCATCTGAATGGTCATTGTGTATATTTAAAGGTCCAGAAACTGCACGGTTTACTAAAGACATAACGATAGGTAACCTTAATGAAGAAGCAACATATATCATTTCCCACATTAAAGATAAACCATTTGCTGAAGTTGCAGTCATAGCTCTTCCGCCAGCTGCTTCAGCACCAATACAAGCGCTCATAGCACTATGTTCACTTTCAACAGCAACGAATTCAGTATCAACATCTCCATTACTTACAAAAGTAGAGAAATATTGAGGTATTTCTGTTGAAGGCGTGATAGGGAATGCAGCTACAACATCTGGATTTATTTGTTTCATCGCAATTGCTGAAGCTTCATTACCACTTAAACGTTCTCTAATTCCCATTTATTTTACCCCCTCTTCTTCCATTGCTATTGCACCGAAAGGGCATACCTTTGCGCATACGCCACAACCTTTGCAATAGTCATAATTAAAATCTGTTCTTTTTAAATCTTCTTTAACTGGAATAGCATTATCTGGGCAAACAGGGAAGCAAAGTCCACATTGTTTGCATTTATCAGATAAAAATACAGGTTTAACGCTTCTCCAATCACCAGTTTTAAAATTTACTGCGTTACCAGCATCATATATGTCGCCACCAGGTGTCATCTGGCTTGCAGGTGTATCTTTATTTATTTTAACTTCTGACATATTAATTATCATCCTTTCACTTTAAGCAAATAATTTGCTTATTATTTTTATTGAACTTTGAAATTGTATATAAATTTAATGTTAAAAACAGTATTAGATTTTAGCATTAAAAATTAATACTAAATTTTCTTAACTTCCTTTAAAGCAGTTTCAATAGCTTTCATATTTCCTTCAATAACTTCAGGCTTTTTAGCAAATTTGTGTTTAAAAGAACCTTTCATATCTTCTAAAAATTCTTCATCAGACATTATATTAGATACTTTTACTATTGCTGCAAGCATTGGTGTATTAGGAAAATACTTTCCTAAAGCATCTACTGAAATTTTTCTTGCATCTATTGTGTAAACTGCACCTTTGTAGCCTTTTAGTACACTTTTTAAATAATCTGCATCTCTTGTTGTGTTAATAATAATTGCACCACTTTCTTTTAAACCAGCTGTAACGTCAACAGATTCAAGTAATGTGTCATCTACAACAACTACATAATCAGGTTCATAAATATTGCTGTGTAGCCTTATAGGTGATGTACTTATACGGTTGTATGCTGTAATTGGTGCGCCCATTCTTTCTGGACCATATTCAGGGAAACCTTGAATGTATTTACCAGTGTTGAATGCTGCGTCTGCAAGTAAAAGTGAAGCTGTTTTTGCACCTTGGCCACCTCTACCATGCCATCTAATTTCAATCATATTCTCCATTAAAATCATTCCTTGTAAATAAATTTAGGTTTTTTTAGGTTGTGCCTATAAACCTTATAAAATTTTATACATTTTATGCAAAAATTTATGACTAAAGTATATGTCTAAAACGAAAGAATGTCAAGGGTAAACTATTAGGGACGGGGTTAAATAGTTTAACACTTTTACATGTTTATACTATAAGCTAAACTAATAGGGACGGGGTTAAATAGTTTAGTTCTATTAAAATATAATTACAAAGCCCAAAAATAATATATATGCACTAAACTATTTAACCCCGTCCCTATTAGTTTAGCTTAAATTTAATTTCGTATTATTGTGTTAAACTATTTAACCCCGTCCCTAATAGTTTACTCAAAAATTATAAATAAAATAAGTAAAATTATTGAAATAGTAAAAAAATTAATATACAATTAGAATAATATAAATGAAGAGAAGGTAGTATAAATGGAAAAATTGAGTAGAAATAGAGGTTCAATATCAATACTTGTAATAGTAACAGTATTAGTATTAACAGTAATTTTAGTATCAGTTTTATTTGTAACATTAAGCCAAGAAAAAGGGCAAGTACAAAGTAACTTAAAAATTAAGGAAATATATGAAAAAGACGTAAATAGAGTAGATGAAATATACAATGAAATTGTAGGCTACATGGAAGAGCAAAATGCATTAATGGAAAATACGCAGAGTGAAGATGAAACTTCAGAAGAGAATAATGTAGAAGAAAATGAGACTGCTGAGAATGATGAGAATGACAAGAATGATGAGACTGAAAATGGTGATGTGGGGAAAGATCCTGATAATCAACAAGACACACAAGAAAACAATGAATATAATAATGAAGTAAGCAATGAATTAAGTAATAATACAATAAATAATGATATAAGTAGTAACAGTGTTAATAGCAATGAAGTAAAAGATAATAAAATAGACAATAATATTACTAATAAACAAGCTAGTAATACCATAAATGTAATAGAATAACAAAAGTTCCAGTAATTTTTTACTGGAATTTTTGTTTTTGGGGAATAGTTCAATCTAGGAACCTATTTATTTTCAAAATTTTATTTTAGTATATTCGATTTGTTACATATGTTCTGCCCATTTGTTAAGCATGTTCTATTTTACATCTAACGTTTCCTGTTCATTAATAAGTATTTCCATGTTATCCTTAAATATTGTGTAAGTTCCGTCGCCGTTATTCGAAATATTACTATAACCTTCTTCAGAGTCGAAGCTTTTAAAATAGTCCATTATAGAAATATTATTATCCATTTTAAGCAATTTATATTTTAATAATAAAATATCCATCTCTTCAATTAATAAATCCTTTTCAGTTGAGCTAACATATTCTTTAGAAGAATCTATTATATTATTATCGCCAATAATAAAAGAAAAAGATACACCTAGTAATATAGTTAGCACAATTATTGTAGTTACCAATACAATTAAAGTTATTCCGTTTTCGTTTTTGGCTTTAATGTTACTATTCTTCACTTTTTAATTCCTCCTTTACATTTTATTATTGTGTACAATTACTTTAATGGCTAAATATTATCATACATAATAATGCATGTCAATTAATATTGAGTATACATTTTAATATATTTAGTACATATTTAGACTGTATGGTCAACTATATTGTAAAACTTCAAAATAAGTAATAAAATTACAATGTTTTAATTGACTTTACCAAATATAAGTTATAAAATGTTGAAATAAAAATATACATTATAAAAATACACATTCCTAATAAAGGAGAGAACAAAAATGGTAATATTATTAGATGCAATGGGTGGAGATAATGCGCCAGATGCAAATATAAAAGGAGCAGTAAAAGCAATAAATGATATAGAAGCAGAAGTAGTGCTAATAGGAAATAAAGATATTATAAATTCTAAAATAAAGGAATTTTATGGAAAAGACGATATAAGTGAAATATCTCCAAGGTTAAAAATACATCATACAACAGAAACAATAGAAATGTGTGATATACCAACGCAAGCAATTAAACACAAAAAGGATTCTTCAATGGTAGTAGGTTTTAACCTACTAAAAGAAGGTAAAGGGGATGTATTTATTTCAGCAGGAAATTCTGGAGCACTTTTAACAGGAGCAACACTTTTAGTTGGAAGAATAAAAGGAATAGATAGACCTGCTTTAGCTGGAATTCTACCAGCATATAAAAGTAGATTAATGTTAATAGATTGTGGTTCAAATACTAATTGTAGACCAATAAATTTATTGCAATTTGCACAAATGGCAAGTATATATCAAAAAAGTACATTTGGTAAAGAAAATCCAACAGTAGGTTTGTTAAACATAGGAACGGAAGAAACAAAAGGAAACGATTTAATTAGAGAATCCTATGCGTTACTAAAAGAAAAGTCAAAGGAATTAGACATTAATTTTGTTGGAAGTGTAGAAGGTAGAGATGCATTTTCTGGTGAATTAGATATATTAGTAGCAGATGGATTTACTGGAAACGTATTTTTAAAAACAGTAGAAGGTGTAGGAAAGTTAGTAAAAAGGACATTAACAGAAAGTATAAAGAGAAACGTTTTTACCATGTTAGGTGCATTACCTGCAATGCCATCAATAAATGCTTTATCTAAAGCAATGGACTATAAAGAATATGGTGGAGCTTTATTTTTAGGAGTAAAGAAACCAGTTATAAAAGCACATGGAAGTAGTGATGAAAAATTATTTGAATTTACAGTAAAACAAGCAGAACAATTTGTAAAGAATAAAGCTGTTGAAAAAATGATAGAAGCATTTGAAAAAAACAAAGTAAATGCTGAAGAAAAAAGTCAGTTAAGGGTTGAAGAAAATATATAAAAAATAATTTAGTAAAATAAATAATAAATGCTTGACATTTATAACAACATGTATTATTGTTAAGAAAAATGATGTTAAATAATTGAGAGGAGGTGCAAGCATAATGACAAACGAAGAAATATTTGAAAAGGTAAAAGAGATAATTGTTGAGCAATTAGGAGTAGCAGATACAACAGTTACTATGGAAGCATCTTTTATAGATGATTTAGGAGCAGATTCTTTAGATATAGTTGAATTAATAATGGCATTAGAAGAAGAATTTGATACAGAAATTCCAGATGCAGATGCAGAAAAAGTAGTTACAGTAGGAGATGTAGTAGATTATATAAAAGAACATTTAGCATAAGATAAAATAATTAGAAAATTGTCAAGGTATTGGCAATTTTTTTTATTTCTAAAAAATTAATGTACTTTTTATATTTTTTGTGATAGTATATAGGTTAGAAATTTAAAAAATGCTATATATAGAAAGAATGTGAAAAAATGAATTTAGAAAATTTAGAAAAAAGTATAAAATATAAATTCAAGAATAAAGAATTGTTAAAAAAAGCATTAACGCATAGTTCGTATGCATTTGAAAATCATATTGAAAGTAATGAAAAATTAGAGTTCTTAGGTGACAGTATACTTGAATTTATATCTAGCAAATATTTATATGCAAACTTTCCAAATTTAAAAGAAGGAGAAATGACTAAAGTTAGAGCAGATATTGTATGTGAAAAAAGTTTATATCAGGTTGCCAAAATGCATAATTTTAGTGATTTCTTATATGTAGGAAGAAGTGAAATTCAGAACCATGGAAATACTAGACCTGCTATAATGGCAGATAGTGTAGAAGCATTAATTGCAGCAATTTACTTTGATTCTGGAATTGATGAGGCAGAAAAATTTATTGTAGAAAATTTAAAATCTGCAGCTGAAATAGCAAGCAAAAATGTTGGACAAAAAGATTACAAAACAGTATTACAAGAAAAGCTTCAAATACATGGAGATGTAAAAATAGAATATAAAATTATAAAAGAAGAAGGTCCTGACCATAATAAAAAGTTTACTGCAATAGTAAGTTGTAATGGTAATTTATTGGCACAAGGTGAAGGTAGAACCAAAAAGAATGCAGAAATGGAAGCGGCAAGAAAAGCAATAGAAAAGATGTAAGAAAGATTAAAAATGCAATAGATAATATTTAAAAATGAATTAAAAAAGCAAATAGAAAAGATGTAAGAAAAATTAAAAAGGCAATAAAGAAGATGTAACGGAATAATATAAAATTGAGTTTTAAGGTAGCATTAGAAAAATTTAGTATTAAGTTTAAAAAATGTAAAGGAATGGTGAAGGCATATGAAAAAAGAATACATTATACCAATATTTGTACCACATTTAGGTTGCCCACATACGTGTGTATTTTGCAATCAAGCTAAAATAAGTGGACAGCAAAAAGAAGTAAGAGCTAAAGATGTAAAAGAAACAATAGAATACTATTTAAAAAACTTTAAAACGGAAGATAAAGAAATAGAAGTAGCATTTTTTGGTGGAAGCTTTACAGCAATTAAGCAAGAATTACAAAAGGAATTATTAGAGGCTGCTTATGAGTACATAGAGCAAGGAAAGGTAAATAGTATAAGAATATCAACAAGACCAGATTATATCGATAAAAATATATTAAAAATGCTAAAAAAATATAAAGTTAAAACAATAGAATTAGGCGTGCAATCAACCAATGATTATATACTACAAATTTCGCAAAGAGGTCATACATTTAAAGATGTTAAAAAGGCATCAAGGCTTATTAGATTATATGGTTTTAAGTTGGGGCATCAAATGATGGTAGGTCTTCCAGAAAGTACAAAACTAGATGAACTAAAAACAGCAAAAGATTTAATAAAGTTAAAACCTAAGATAGTAAGAATTTATCCAGTACTTGTAATAAAAGGAACAGAATTAGAAGAACAGTACAATAATGGAACATATGAGCCACTTTCTGTAACACAAGCAGTGGAAAGATGCAAAGAAATAGCAGATTTATTTAATAGAAAGAAAATAAAAATAATAAGAATAGGACTTCAAAATACTGAAGAAATAACAGATCCAAACGATAAAAATAGTGAAGTTGTAGCAGGACCATTTCATCCAGCTTTCAGGCAACTTGTAGAAGCAGGCTTGTGGTATGACACAATAGTTGAGAGAATAAAGCAATTCAATGTAAAGGTTAAAGAAGTGGAAATAAGAGCTAATCCAGACGATATAAATAATATAATAGGTCATAAAAAGGAAAATATAGAAAAGTTAAGAGACATATATGAAGTAGATGTAATAGTAAAACCAGATGAAGAAATTAAGCAAGGTAAATTTGAAATAGAAATAAAGAAAACATATGACGATATATTAAAAGAAAAAATGGAAGCAAAATAATATAAGCCCAAATGGCATTGAAAAAATATAATAAAGTTTTCTTATTAAAATATAACAAGTATAAAATTAATAAAAAAAGAGAATAATCCATATAAATAGAAATTTCGTAAAACATACGGAATGGAGGTTTATATGGATTTTGTTAAGAGAAAAAAATTATTAAAAATAAGAAAATATACATACGAATTATTTTTTATAATATTAGGTTCTGCAATAATGGCATCAGGAACATCATTCTTTTTACTTCCAAACCAATTATCTTCAGGAGGATTTTCAGGAATTGCAACAATTTTCTACTATTTAATTGGAACTCCAATGGGAACAGTAATTTTAGCATTAAATGCGCCACTCATAATTTTTGCATATTTTAGAATAGGAAAAGGTCTTGTGCTAAAAACAATATTAGGAACATTCTTTTTATCGCTTTTTATAGATTTATTTAATAAACTTTCTCCTCTTACGGAAGATAGGTTTTTGGGCTGTATATATGGTGGAATAGTAACAGGAATTGGTTCAGGTTTAATTTTAAAAGTTTCAGCTTCAACAGGAGGGACAGATTTGCTTTCATATATAATAAGAAGCTTCAGACCTTACTATAAAGCAAGCACTTTAATAGTTATTGTAGACACAATTATAGTTGGACTAAATGTAATTTTCTTCAAAGACATTGAGGTTGGCTTATATTCTGCAATTACAATATATTTAATGGGTAAAATGATAGATATAATTTTTGAAGGTGTAGACTTTACGAAAGTGATGTATATAATATCTGATAAGTATAGTCAAATAGCAAAAAGCATAGGAAAAAAGGTAAACAGAGGAAGTACAGGTATATATGCAAAGGGTATGTTTAAGAATGACGAAAAAATGATGCTTTTTTGCGTCGGCTCTAGAGGCGAAGTAGCAAGAATAAAGCAAATAGCACTAAACATAGATAATAGAGCATTTATAGTAGTTTCCAATGCAAGAGAAACATTTGGAAAAGGATTTAAATTGGGACGGTTCTAAAATTCCGGAATTTAGGGACAGACGTTGATACTCGAAAGGCGAGTGCCAATGTCTGATCTCTTTTGTGATATGAAATATACCGAAAAATGATTGTCAAGTGAAAAGTTAAATGCAATTTTGTAAGGTAAATTTGAATTAGAGGATGTGCCTAAAATATGTATTGAAAACTACTATAAAATATGCTAATATAATAGTGTAAAATTAAGCAATTATAAATAGTAATTATTATAGAAATTTAAGAATTAAACTGAAAGGAATAAATTATAAATGCAAGAACAAACTTATGAAATAGAAAAAGGAAATTCATTTGAATTAAAAGATATATTTGACTGTGGTCAATGCTTTAGATGGAATAAAGAATTAGACAATAGCTATACAGGAATTTTTGGAAATAATGTTATAAATGTAGCTATTAAAGGAGAAAAAGTAATATTTAAGGGAATATGTGAGGGTAACATAGAGGAAGTTTGTACAGATTATTTTGATTTAAATAGAGACTATGAAAAAATAAAACAAGATTTATCTAAAATAGACGATAATATGAAAACAAGTATTGAATATGGCAAAGGAATAAGAATATTAAACCAAGATTTATGGGAGACAATAATATCTTTTATAATATCAGCAAATAATAATATACCTAGAATAAAAGGAATAATAGAAAGAATTTCTGCAAAATATGGAAAAGAATTAGTATATAAAGGGAAAAGTTATTATACATTTCCTACAGTAGAAGAACTTTCAAAAGCAGAAGTTCAAGATTTAAGGAAATTAGGTTTAGGCTTTAGAGATGTAAGGGTATATGAAACAACAAGAACAATATTAAGTAGGCAAGTAGATTTAGAGAAACTACATCAAGAAAAAGACTTTAATAAAGTAAGAGAAACCTTACTTACACTTTCAGGAGTAGGACCAAAGGTTGCAGACTGCATACTTTTATTTTCTACTTTAAAAAGATTCGAGGCATTTCCAATAGATGTGTGGGTTAGAAGAGTAATGAATGAACTATATATAAAAAATGTGGATGAAACAAAGGTAAATAAAAGAGATATAGAAAAAATAGCCTATGAAAAATTTGGAAATTTAGCAGGTCTTGCACAACAATATTTGTTTTACTGGAAAAGAGAAGCTTAAACTATTAGGGACGGGGTTAAATAGTTTAGCTTGCTAAACTATTTAACCCCGTCCCTAATAGTTTAACTGGGAGAATTGGTATGAGTTTTAGATTAATTTGTGGTAGATCAGGGACAGGAAAGAGTAATTTTTGTTTTGATGAAATTGCACATAAACTAAAAAAAGACAAAGAAGAAAATGAAAATGAAAATAATAAAATATATATTATAACTCCAGAGCAATTTTCATATACAGCTGAAAAAAAGTTGTTAGATAAATTAAGCTCTGGGGCTGTTATTAATGCAGAAGTTTTAACTTTTGACCGTATGGCTTATAGAGTAGCAAATGAAGTTTATGGAAGTACTAAAACTAATATAAGTGCTTCACGGAAAAGCAATGCTTATATATAATATACTTTTAGATTGCAAAAAAGATTTAAAGTTTTTGGGTAAATCAGATAAAAATATAGATATGATTTTAACGCAAATAACAGAGCTAAAGAAGCATAATGTATCAGTGCAAAAGTTAGATGAAATAGTAAATTCTATTGAAGACAAATATTTAAAAACAAAATTAGAAGATGTTCTTACAATTTATAAAAAATTTCAAGATAACATAGAAGATAAGTATATAGATGAAAATGATAAATTGGATACTCTTGCAAAACAGTTGGAAGTTACAGATATGTTTAAAGATACTTTAATATATATAGACGAGTTTGCAGGTTTTACTCCACAAGAATATAACATTATAAGGGAACTTGCAAAGAAAGCAAAACAAGTTTCTGTAACAATTTGCACAGATAATTTAGATTTAAACACAAATCCAGATATAGATATATTTTATTCAAATAAAAAAACGGCGGACAAGCTTTTATATATAGCCAAAAGTGCAAATGTAGAACTTGAAAAAACTGTGTTTTTGAAAGAACAGCATAGATTTAAAAATTCAGAACTTGCACATTTAGAGCAAAATATTTATGGTATGTCTAATAAAATATATAATGATGAAATAAAAAACATATCTCTATTTTTAGCAAGTAATAATTATTCAGAAATAGAAAATACAGCAAAAGAAATAGTAAAATTGGTAAGAGATAATGGGTATAGATATAGGGATATTGCTGTAATTACAAAAGATTTGGAAACGTATTCAAGTTTATGCAAAGCAATTTTTTCTAAATATGATATACCTGTATTTATTGATGAAAAAAAAGAGTTGAGTAAGAATATTTTAATAAAATATATTGTTTCTATATTAGATATATTTTTAAAGAATTGGTCTTATGAAACAATGTTTAATTATATAAAGTCAGGAATGCTAAATATAGATGAGGATGGTATATTTTTATTAGAAAATTATTGCATAAAATGGGGTATAAAAGGGAAAAAATGGCAGGAAGAATGGGTACATGGAGAAGATAAAGAATTACTTCAAAAGTTAGAAAATATAAGAAAACAAGTAGTAGAGCCCCTTATAGAACTAAGAAGAAGTTTGTCTGGAACAAAGACAGTAGAGCAAATTACAAAAGAATTGTACAATTTTTTAGTGAATAACAATATAGAACAAGTATTGCAAAATATGAAACAGAATGTGGAAGAAAAAGATCCAGAGATAGCAAATGAATATGAAGTTGCTTGGAATATAGTTATGGATTTATTTGATGAACTAATTTTAATATTTGGTCAAAACAAAACGACTTTTGAAAAATATATAGAAATATTTAAAACAGGACTTGGAAATAGTGGACTTGGCAAAATTCCAGCTGCACAAGATCAAGTTACAGTAGGAGATGTGGATAGAACAAGAAGTCATAAGGTAAAGGCAATATTTATTATAGGTTTAAATGATGGGGCATTTCCATCAATACATAAGGACGAAGGTTTTTTAAATGATGATGATAGAAAGTTTTTGAAAGAAAAAGGAATAGAACTTGCTAAAGGTACACAAGAACAATTATATGATGATAATTTTGCAATATATAAGGCTTTTTCAACAGCAGAGGAAAAGGTCTATTTGTCATATTCCTCAGCAAATTTAGAAGGTGGAACATTAAGACCTTCTATGCTTATAAAAAGAATAAAAAAGAATTTTCCAAAACTTAAAGAAGAAAGTGACGTTGTGCACAGTGTTTCAGAGATAGTAACTCAAAAGTCGACCTTAGAGGAATTAATAAATAATTTAAGAGATTATAGAGATGGCATAAAGATTGACCAAAAGTGGTTTGAGGTGTATAATTACTATGTTTCAAATGAAGAGTATAAAGATAAATTACAGATGGCAATATCAGCCATAAATTATGAAAATATACCAGAAAGAATATCAAAGGAAAATATAGAAAAGCTGTATGGAAATAAAATAAATACAAGTATATCAAAATTGGAAAAATATAGAGCATGTCCGTTTTCTTACCATCTAAAATATGGTCTAAAGTTATCTGAAAAAAATAATTTTAAGGTAGAGGCAATAGATACAGGAACATTTATGCATGAAACAATAGATGAATTTTTTAATAGAGTAAGAGAAAATGGAATAAAAGTAAAGGAAATAACAGAAGAAGAAATTGAAAGACTAGTAAATGAAATAGTAAATGAGAAATTGAGTTTAGATAAAAATTACATTTTTACAAGTACAGATAAGTATAAGCTTGTAGCCATTAGGCTAAAAAGGGTTATAACGAAGTCTATGAAATATATTATAGAGACTTTGAAAAATAGCGATTTTGAAATTTTTGGTACAGAGCTTGAATTTAAAGAAGGAAAAGCTTATAAGCCAATTGTGTTAAATTTAGAAGACGGTAAAAAGGTAGAAATTACAGGAAAAATTGATAGAGTGGACATTGCAAAAACAGAAGAAGGAAATTATATTAGAATAATAGATTACAAATCTTCTGTAAAAGATATAGATTTAGATCAAATTATTGCAGGTCTTCAACTTCAATTACTAACTTATTTAGATGCGACATGTAAAATAGAAAATGTAATGCCAGCAGGAGTTCTATATTTTAGCTTAATTGACCCAATAATCAAAAGTAAAAAGCAAATGTCAGATGAGCAAATTGATGAAGAATTAAAAAAGAAATTTAAGATGAATGGATTAATTTTAGCTGATGTGAAAGTTGTAAAAATGATGGACAAAACTTTGGAAACAGGAAAGTCAAAAATAATTCCAGCATATATAAATAAAGATGGAGAGCTAAATCAAAAATTGTCTAAATCTGTTACAAAGGAACAGTTTGAAGTTTTACAAAAATATACGCAAAATTTATTAAAACAAATTTCTGAAGAAATTTTATCTGGCAATATAAAAATAGAGCCTTATTATAACACCAAAAACAACAAAACACCATGTGAATATTGTACTTATAAATCGATATGTAAATATAAAGAAGGAAGAATTGCTAAGTACAATTATATTGTAAAACAAGAAAAAGAAGAAATTTTAAACAGAATGAAGCAAGAAATGTAAAATAAATGTACATTATAAATAAAGAAAGGAAAGGTAAAAATGATATTACCTGAAAAATTGAAAAAAGGCGATAAAATTGGAGTTGTAGCTCCAGCAGGCATAGTTAGAGAAAAAGATTTAGAAGATTTAAATAATTCAATAACACTAATGGAAGCTTCTGGATTTGAAATAGAATTTGGAAAACATGTATTTAATGCATCTTTAGGCTATTCAAATAGTGGAAAAGAAAAGGCAGAAGATATTAATAATATGTTTAGAAATCCGGAGATAAAGGCAATTTTTGCAGTAGCAGGCGGAGCCGATTCTAATAGTACATTTGAATATTTAGATTATGAACTTATAAAAAACAATCCTAAAATTTTATGCGGATTTAGTGATATAACTTCAATTACAAATATAATAACTGAAAGAACAGGTCTTATAACATATAGTGGGGCAACATTTAAAGCATTAACATCATGGGAAACATCATATGGATATGAACAAGTGATAAAGAGGTTTGTAAAGGGTTCAAAAAAATTAAGAGAGCCAGATGATGAATTTGTTGTAATAAAAGAAGGCTATGCAGAAGGAGAATTAATAGGTGGAAATTTGTCTAGAATAGCAAGCTTGTCTTCGGGTAAATATAGTGTTAATTTTGAAAATAAAATTTTATTTATAGAAGAGTTATATTTTGAATCACCAGCAACAGAAGTTAATTACAATTTATATAGAATGAGGCAAAATGGTGCGTTTGATAATCTTAAAGGAATATGGGTGGGAAATTACGAAGGAGAAGAAGCGTTGGAAAAAATTTTATTAGATGTGATAGGTAATGATGCTAATATTCCGATAATAAAGTCTAATAATTTTGGGCATGTAGATAAAAAAATGGTAATTCCGATAGGTGGAATGGCAAGAATAAATACATCTTCAGAAGATGTTATAGAATTAATTTAAACTGTATAAAAGAAATAGAGAAGGGAATATAAAATATGAATCTATCAAATAAAGATGTTATACATATAAAGAAAAATGGAATAGAGTATTTGCAATTTAGAAAATTATTAGAGTATAAAGATAAAGTAAAACACGCATATTCAGTTGGAATAGACAAAAATTTTAGAACAGCACGAGTTGGAGGATTGTCACCAGAAGAATATAATAAATCTTTGAATGATTATAAAGATTTGTGCGAAAGTGTAGGAAGTAATTATATTAATATAGTTAAACCTAATCAGAGACATACAAATGAGGTAAAAATAGTAAACGAGAAAATAAATTTAAATGCCCCCGATTTTGGTATGGAACAGTATGATAGCACAGATGGAGTGATTACAAATAAGGAAAATATTGTATTATCTACGACAAATGCAGATTGTATAATATTGTTATTTTATGATCCAGTAAAAAATGTAATTGCAAATATTCATTCTGGGTGGAAGGGAACTCTGCATAGAATTGCTGTAAATGCGGTAAGAAAAATGCGCGCAGAGTTTGGCTGTAAACCTGAAGATATTATAGCTTGTATGTGCCCAAGTATTAGAAAGTGCCATTTTGAAGTAGAGCAAGATGTAAGAGATTTATATGTAGAAGAGTTTCAAGATATACCTGAAGAAGAGTGGCTGGAAGAAACTATAAAAAGTAAAAAGTGGCATATAGATACAGTTGCACTTAATAAAATAATGTTAAAAAAAGAAGGCTTAAAAGAGGAAAATATTGTAGATAGTGGAATTTGTAGTGTTTGCAATTCTGAACTTTTACATTCATATAGGGCAGAGGGTAAGAATTTTAATTTGAGCAGTGCAATTATTGAATTAAAAACTCTATAATAAAAAGGAAGATAAAAATGTACGATAATTGGGAAGAATTAGAGGAATCTATAAAAAATTGTAAAAAGTGCAAGTTATGTACTAATAGAAATAATATAGTTTTCGGAGAAGGAAATAAGCAAGCAAAGGTAATGTTTATAGGGGAAGGACCTGGTGCAGATGAAGATTCACAAGGTATACCTTTTGTGGGAAAAGCAGGACAACTTATGAATAAATGCTTTGAAGGTTTAGGAATAAAAAGACAAGAATTCTACATTGCAAATATTGTTAAATGTAGGCCTCCATCTAATAGAGTTCCGGAGCAAGATGAAGCAGATGCATGTTTAGATTATTTAAGAAATCAAGTTGTTTTGGTAAAACCTGAAATAATTGTATTATTAGGAAGTACAGCATTAAAAAATATTTTGGGTAAAGAGTATGGAATTACATCATCAAGAGGCAAATGGGTGGAAAGTAAAGGAATTTTATATATGCCAACTTGGCACCCTGCAGCACTTTTAAGAGATGAAAATAAAAAAATAGAGTTTTGGCAAGATTTAAAAGAGGTTAGAAAGAAAATGGAAAGTCTAAGCGAAAGATAATAAATAAAACGAAGAATCAAATTTAAAAATAAAAAAAGCTAGAATGGAGAAAATGTGATGGAGCAAATAGAAGAAAAAGCAAATTATTGTTTAAATTGTAAGGTAAAACCATGTCAAAAAGGTTGCCCATTAGGAAATGATATACCTATTTTTATAGAATGTATAAAGAATGGAAAATATAAAGAGGCATATAAAGTATTAAGCAAAACAACAGTATTGGAATCAATATGTGGAAGAATATGTCCACATATGAGTCAATGTGAAGGTAATTGCATAAGAGGAATTAAAGGTAACCCTACAGATATAGGAACTTTAGAAGCCTTTGTTGGAGATTTAGCAATAAAGAATAATTATTCATTTGGAGAAAATGAAAAAACATTAGAAAATAAGAAAGTAGCAGTTATAGGTGGAGGTCCAGCAGGTTTAACATGTAGTGCATTTTTAGCTAGAAAAGGTGCAAAAGTTACTATATATGAAAAATATAATGAACTAGGCGGAATATTAGTACATGGCATACCGGAATTTAGATTAAGTAGAGATATAATACATAATACTATTCAAAAAATTATAAATTTAGGCATTGAAGTGAAACTAAATTGTGAACTAGGAAAAGATATATTTATGAAAGAAATTTTAGATCAATATGATGCTGTATTTTTAGGTATTGGTGCAAATGTTTCTGGAAAGATGGGAATAGAAGGCGAAAACTTAAAAGGTGTATTTGGTGGAAATGAACTTTTGGAACATAATTTACATCCAAATTATGAAGGAAAAAAAGTAGCAGTCAATGGTGGTGGAAATGTCGCAATGGATTGTGCAAGAACAGTAAAAAAACTAGGTGCACAAGAAGTATATGTAATATATAGAAGAGCAGAAGAACAAATGCCAGCTGAAAAAAAAGAAATAAGGGACGCAAAAAAAGAAGGAATAAAGTTTTTATTTCAAAATAATATAGTTAGAATTTTAGGAAAAGATAAACTAGAAAAAATAGAATGTGTGAAAACGCAGTTAGTAAAAAAAGAAGGCGAAACAAGAGCTGTACCAGTAGATATAGAAGGAAGCAATTATGAAATTGAAGCAGATTATTTAATTATGGCAATAGGTTCAAAACCAGAAAAAAAGGTAATAGAAAAGTTAGGTATAGAAACTAATTCAAAAGGTTATATTACGGTAGACGAGAATTATATGACGTCAATAAAAGGTGTGTTTGCAGGAGGAGATTTAATAGGAGGAAAAGCTACTGTTGCTTGGGCTGCAAGAGCAGGCAGAAATGCAGCAGAAGAAATAGAAAAATGGCTAAACTAATAGGGACGGGGTTAAATAGTTTAGTGAATGATTATTTTATTACAAAAAATTAATATATTATTTATTT
>CANQDO010000023.1 GCA_947593355.1 uncultured Clostridia bacterium
AAATCTATAATCACTTCTTTTTCTTTTGGATTAGATTCTGCAATTAATAATGTTAAAGCTGCTAAAGTATTATTATCGATTATTTGTTTTCCATCTTTATATAAAATATCATAATAGTTTAAGAAATATATAAACAAAGTTGCTGCAATTCTCTTATTTCCATCAATAAAAACATGATTTTTTACTACTAAATATAAAAAGTTAGATGCTTTTTCTTCAATACTATCATAAACATTTTTTCCGTCAAAACTTTGATAAATATTATTAATAATAGATTCTAGTCCATTATCTCTTTCTATTCCAAATATTTGGCTTTTTTCATTAAATTTTAACTTATGAATAATATCTAAACAGTCTTGATATTGAATTATTCTATTATCTGTTGTTCCTTTAATTTTCTTAAATTTTTTATGGTCGTAATCATCTAACAAATCTAATGCTTTTGAATAATTGCCAATTACTTTTAATATTTCTTTAGCATCATTAGCTTCTAATCTTTCATCTATTCTGTTAGCAATATCAATTAGTTTTATTGTTTTTTCTAAATATTCTAATCTTCTTTGATTTACTGCATAACCTTGTAGTATATAATCTTTTAAAACTTTATTCGCCCACTGCCTAAAAATAATACCTTTATCAGATTTTACTCGATAACCAACACTTAATATCATATCTAAGTTGTAATATTCCACATTCCTTGTTACATTCCTTGTTCCCTCTTTTTGAACTGTCGCAAATTTTGCGACAGTTGGAATATTTTTTAACTCTTCATTTAAGGCATTATTAATATGTTTGCCAATTGTCTTTATATCTCTATCAAATAGTTTTGCTAATTGTTGTCTATTAAGCCATACTGTTTCATCTTTCATATTAACTTCTAATTTAACATCTTGATTTTCAAATATTATAATTTCATTTTTTTCATTTGTCATAAAATCAACTTCCTTTTATTATATCAATTTATTTTAATTGTTAATTAAATTATTTTATATGATATTGTTGTCTTTATCATATATTTCAATTGTTTCCTCTGTTATATCCTTTAAAACTTTTCCAATTTTTTCATAGCCATTAATTACTATACTAGAATATGGTTTACTACTTTCTTTGACACCTATTCTCAATTCTAATTTCATCATTTTGCCTTCAAAGTCTTCTTCCTTTGGATCTCGTAATTCACAAATTTTTATGTCATATCCTTTTGCAAACTCTATTGCTCCTTTTTGATATCCAGACCTAGCAATAAAAATGCCATTTGAATTTGGTATATCGTTGACTGTAGCAATGAATTGTCCCATTTCTCCTTTTGTTATAGGTCTTTTACGGTCTTTAGCTTCAACTAGAAATTTCTGTATCTTATTATTACGATTCACTTCCCAGTAAACATCTATTTGATGCTTTGTTGCTTTTCCTTTCTCTATATGGTTATGTTTAACTTCTATATCTAAATCTTCTTTATATTTTAAAAATTCTTGCCATACCTTTTGTGACAATCTTTCATATTCTTCTCCTACTTTTTGTTTCATATAAAATCCTTTCTGCACATTTTTCTCTATATTTAAAATTCTATTCGTTGTGTTTCGTTTTTATTATAAAATGAAACTAATATTGTTGCACTCCCTTGTAAATATCTATATGGTATTGACATTTTGTCCTCCTTTTATTTTTTAATTTAATGTTGCTTTTAGCCATAGCTTAAATTCATTATCTAATGGTATTCCCATGTATAATGTTCTAAACTCTTTTTGCCATTTTAAATACTCCGAATAATCTGTAATTCTACTCCATACTGCAGATATTTTTATTCCTGTTTCTTCAATTATATAATTATCTATAGGAATATGAAAATATTCATAAATATTTTCTACACTTTTATGTTCTATCATAGATAAATATTTCAAGCTCATATTTATCCATTTTTGTGCTTGTCCGTAGTAAAATTTTTGATTTTCAAAAACTTTTATTAGCTCATCACAGCATCTTTTATGCCATTCATCAAAAAAACCTTGTTGTTCAATTTTACTGCATATTAGCATTTTTATTTCTTCAGTTAATAGTTTTATAGCATTATATAAAATTTCATTGTGCTTATCATTCTTGGAAAAGCCTGTTATTGTTCTACATAAATCTCTATATGCTCTTTTTACAGACGTATTTATAGGATTTTCTATTTTTCCAAATAATATAGCTTTATAAAAATCGTTATAATCTTTTTCAGTTAATATTGTCCTTTTCATTTTTTCTCCAATCTTTATCTCTCTTTTATAATTTCATTATTCTTTTTATCTTCCATATATTTTAATACCTTTCATAATAATATTTCTCTTTATGAATTTTTTACGAATGGGGTCACAAACTTATTTTATCCATTAAGTATTTTTTAGTGTTATTTAGGTTTACTTAGTTATTTTTTACTAAACTAAATAAAACTAAAGGAGAATAAAAGTGGCTAAATAAAGCCATTTCTTCTAGTTGCTATAATATGATACGAAATACTCTACTGCGTTCTCTGGGAAGAACTCCTTAAATTCGCTGTAAAGCTGTCCTGCCAAGGTTTTGTTGTGTGCCAATATTAGAGTTGGCTTTTGCACTTTTTCAATTATATTTGCCATTGTGAAAGTTTTTCCGAGAACCTGTAACTCTTAGAAGTGTCTGGAATTTCCTGCCCTCTTTAATTCCATTTGATAAGTATTCTATTGCTTGTGGCTGGTCGCCAGTTGGTTTATAATTTGATACTAATTTGAACATTTTTCCTTTCATCCCAATCTCTTTATCTGTTTATTTAATTTTTTCTGACCACAAGTTTATCATAAAGTAATGTAATTATCAATTCTATCGCATTATATTTTTATGTTTATTATTCTTATGAATTAATATCACACTAAAAACTATACAAATTACAATAGATAATATTTGTGATATTCTAAAATCCCCTAACATTAAACTATCAGTTCTAAGCCCTTCAATAATTGCTCGTGCAAAACCATATAAAACTAAATAAATATAAGTTAACTGTCCTTTATACTTTCTCTTATTCTTTATAAAATACAAAAGTACAAATATGCATAAACAAACTATCGACTCATATAAAAATGTAGGGTGAACTTCTTTATATATACCGTTTTCTACAATTCCCATTCTAAATATACTTTTAGTTTCTATTCCATGTGCTTCTGCATTAAAAAAATTTCCCCATCTTCCTATAGCCTGCCCGTAGTGGTAAATATACAACTATATAATCTAGCATATCTAATACATTTATTTTCTTTATTTTACAAAATATTATAATTGTAACAATAGCACCAATTATACCTCCATATATAGCAAGACCACCATTTCTAATATTTAATATTTCTATTGGATTTTGCACATATTCATTCATTTTAAACAATACAAAATATAATCTAGCGCAAATAATAGAAACAGGAATCATTATTATAGCTAGTTGTAATATGTTATCAAAACTAATATTATAATTACGCTTATCCTTTTTACAAAGAAATATTGCTATTATAAAAGCTAATACTATAAAAATAGCATACCAATAAATGTTTATACCAAAAATATTTATTGCTACACTATTTATATTTAATTTAATATTTAAACCTGAAAATACTATTTCCTTCATCATAATCTTATAATATTTTTGCACAAAAAAAAGAAAATATTCTTTTATCACTTATATTTATTGTATATGAAAAGCAGGTAAGATTTTCTTACCTGCTTTAGGACGGTTATTACCAAAACTTACTCATCGTTTTCATCTTCCTTGAGCAAATAGTCCCTCAACTTGGTCCGGAATCCACGCTCTACTTTCTTTGCATAACCCTTGACTGTTCCAAGCTTTTCGCCAAATGTAGGCATATCTTCCTTAACCACTCCGGCAACATTTTTGCCTGCAGTTACCAGAACTCCAAAAATATCCACTGCTACATCTTTGACTTCTCTACCCATTTTGTAGATATCAGTTTCATGGATATCTGCAAATTTAACAGTTTGATCATCTTCTACAGTTTCAATAAATTCATCCACTGCATCAACAACATCTTCTCGAAGTGCATCATGCATATTAAACTCTTTAATGATATAGGCTATATCCTCTAAATCATCGTAATAGCTGATGTAAGTTTCATCTTCAGCCATATGCTGAATGCACTCCGACAGCTGTTTAACACACTCTTTGACCTTCTTCTTGGAGTCTGCATAAAGCAGATTGTTCCTTATTTCTTTGAGTTCCCGTAAATCCATTAGTTGTAGAACCATCCTTTCTATAATATTTAATTCATCGAAATTGTATCATATTATGTTAATAATGTCAATAATTTTCATTGACAAATATGGCTTTTTAATATAAAATTCAGCTAATAAATTTATTCAAAAGAAAGGATGATCTATTTTGAAAAAAGTATCTGTAGTAGTTCCAATGTACTATGAAGAAGAAGTTGCAAATGAATGTTATAATAGGTTAAAAAAAGTATTATCTTCTCTTTCAAACTATGAATATGAAATTATATTTGTAAATGATGGAAGTAAAGATAAAACATTAAATATTCTGGAAAAAATAGCTGAATCAGATAAAAATGTAAAAGTAATATCTTTTTCTAGAAATTTTGGGCATCAATGTGCTGTAACTGCTGGGTTAAAATATGTTACTGGAGATGCTATTGTAATAATAGATGCAGACTTACAAGATCCTCCTGAATTAATCCCTGAAATGTTAGAATTATGGCGGACAAGGCTATGAAGTAATTTACGGAAAAAGAAAAACAAGAAAAGGTGAGTCTAAGTTTAAATTATTAACTGCAAAAATGTTTTATAATATGTTAAATAATTTATCAGATGTTGAAATTCCTAAAAATACTGGAGATTTTAGATTAGTAGATAAAAAGGTGGTTGATGTTATAAACTCACTTCCTGAACACAATAAATTTTTAAGAGGGCTTTTTAGTTGGGTTGGTTTTAATCAAACTCCTTTTGAATATGAACGAAAAGAACGTTTCGCAGGTAAAACAAAATATCCTTTAAAAAAGATGTTAAAACTTGCTTCTGATGGAATCATTAGTTTTTCTACAAAACCTTTAAAAATTGTTGGTGGCCTAGGTATAGTATCAGTTATCACATCTTTTGCCATTTTAATATATTCAATTTTATCTTACATATTTAAATGGAACAATTTAACTGCTGGTTGGACCTCTTTAATGGTAACTATTACTTTTTTAGCTGGTGCTATTTTAATTTCACTATGGATGATTAGTGAATATATTGCTAGAATTTATGACGAAGTCAAAGGAAGACCTTCATATATTATAGATAAAACCATAAATATAGATTAAATTTACTTTATGCCGTAGAAAGGAATAACAGTAAAAATGAAAATTTGGATAAAACAATACTATAAAAATATTTTATTTTTTGTTGCCATTCTTATTATAGTTTCTTCAATTATTTTGCCTAAACCTCTTAACGATTTAGATGAAATTTGGAATTATAGTTTTGCAAAAAATGTAGCAGATAATCTTGTACCATACAGAGATTTTAATATGGTACCTACTCCTCTGTTACCTTTTATTTGTAGTGTTTTTTTAAGAATTCTAGGTAATGAATTAATAGTAATGAGATTACTTGCCATATTACTTATTAGTTTTATATTTTTCATTAGTTATTTAATATTAAAAAAATTAAAAGTAAATTCTTTTTTCTCAGCATTATGCTTATTTATAATATTCTTACTTTTAAACGATTATATTTGTATAGATTACAATTTTGCAGTATTAGGCACTCTACTACTTATTATTTATATAGAGCTTTGCCATTTTGAAAAAAATAATAATTATTTTGAACATTCTAAATGGTTTTATTTTGGAATAGGCATTTTAAGTGGCACTTGCATTTTATTTAAACAAACAACTGGTATTTTTATAAGTTTAGTAACAATTTTCTACCCTGTTTTATTATTACATGGTAACGAATTCAAAAAATACTTAAAAACGTCCTTATATAAAATTTTAGGAATTGCTATTCCAATAGTTATATTATTTATTTACTTATTGTTAAATAACGCTCTTTACGATTTTATTGATTATACTATTTTAGGAATAAAAACATTCACTAATTCAATTCCTTATACAAGTTTAATCGAATCAAGCAATATTGCAATACAATTATTAAGTATTTTTATGCCTATATTCATTTTAGTAATTGGTGTTTATTTATGGATAAAAAAAGAAAGAAAACTTTTCAACTTTTATTGTTATGGAATTGCTTCTTTAGTAGTAGCCTTCCCTATTTTAGACAATATACATTTTTTAATTGGTATTTTTCCTTTTATGATTTTATTTAGTTATTTTTCTTTTGTTATACTTAAATTTATATTATCAAAATTAAAAAATAAAAAAATATATTACTTTATAAAAGAAGTGTCTCAATATACAATTTTGATTTTCTTGTTGTACTACTTCATAAATAGTTTTACTCCTATTGCAACTTACATTACTGATACTAGTAAATTACACAACATTGAGCACTATAAACTAATACCTATTTCAGAATCATTACTAAATAAAATTAATACTATTGATGAATACATACTCTCTCAAAGCAATAAAGTGTATATTTTAGATGCTGAAGCTAGTATTTATATGATTTCTATTAATAAATATAATAAAGACTTTGACTTATTTAATAAAGGAAATTTAGGCAGTAAAGGTGAAGATGGAATTATTGAGGAAATTAAAAGTTTTGAACCTAATACCAAATTATTAGTACGAAATAATAATTATTCTAAAAACTGGCAAACTCCTATGGACGTAATTAATTACATTGAAAACAATTTAACTAAAATTGATGAAATAAGTATATTTGATGTATATGAATAAATCCCTTAAAATATAATTTAAGGGATTTTTCATGAATATAATTTTCCGGCTAAACCGTGGAATTTTTTAGTTAACACTACACAGGGTTACTTATGGTCTTTTATCCATTTAATCCTTTCCTCATGCAACTTTTGTTTCATTTCCAAGCCTTCTATTTTTCCATATTTATTTTGAATATATTCTCCATTTATTGTATTTAAACATTCTCTTCCTATATTTTCAAAATAAGTATATGAATCTCCTCTTCCTCCACTTGTTTTATCACCTATTACAATAATTTGTAATCCATCTAAACCTAATATAGATTTATCAACTCTTTCTAGAAACTCAACTTGTTTATTAGGTTTCATGTTGTAAAAGATGCCACCTCTCATGTGTTCTACGCAAGCTGTTTTTCCGCATCTAATCCATCTATTTGGAACTTTAATACGGTTGCCAAATATATTTACTAATTTTGCTCCATTTTGTTCATGTCCATAATGATGAGGATACATTTCTTTCGGTGTTATACCTTTTCCTAAATCATGCACTAATGCTGAAAAACGTATTTCTAGTTTCCTATCTTCTTCAAAGTTTGTAGTTAGCTTAGCTACCTTATCTAATGTAAGCATTGTGTGATTGTATGCATCACCTTCAGGGTGGTACTTTATAGGTTGCTCTGCCCCTATTAAATCATTGATTTCTTTAAAATGTATATCTAAAACATCTGCTTTTTTTAATACATCAAAAAATATAGATGGTGTTTGTGTTAATAAAGCCTTTTTAAATTCTTCAAAGACTCTTTCTTTTGATAAAGTATCTAATTCATTTTTTAATTCTTTCATCATTTTTAAAGTATCTTCTTCTACTGTAAAACCTAAACTTGCCGAAAACCTTGCAACTCTGTATACTCTTAATGGATCTTCTTTAAAATGCTTTGTTGTTGCTCTTATTATTTTTTTATCTAAATCATACTTTCCATTAAAAGGATCTATAAGTTCATTTGTTAATACATCTTTTGCCATTGAATTAATAGTAATATCTCTACGTGCTAAATCTTGCTCTATGGTTATATTTTTATCAGTCCTTATTTCAAATGCTTTATGACCTTCTCCATTTTTTAATTCTGTTCTAGCCATAGCAAATTCATTACCATCAATAATATAAACAGCAAATGACTTTCCTCTTATTTTAGCATCTGGAAATAGTCTTTCAAAATCTTTTGCATCTAAACCGGTTATACAATAGTCTTTATCATGGCTTGTTTTTCCAAGTAATTCATCTCTTAAAGCTCCACCTACTAAATATAAGTTTCCTCCTGCTTCTTTTATTGCTTTTGCAATAGCTTGCAAATTTTCCATTGTCATATTCCTTTCTAAACTCATTCACATTTTAGTAATTCCCCTAAAGGTTTATTTTCATTAATGTTTTTTATTGCACTAGCAAAAAGTGGAGCTATAGACAAAACTTTAATTTTACTTATTTGTTTTTCTTTAGGTAATGGTACTGTATTAGTTATAACTAACTCTTCTATTGGAGAATTTTTTATTCTTTCTATTGCAGGTCCAGACAAAACTCCATGTGTGCAACCTGCATAAATGTGTTTTGCACCAAAATGCTCTAGTATTTTAGCGGTTTCTATTAAAGAACCTGCTGTATCTACTTCGTCATCAAATATAATTGCATTTTTATCTTTTACATCTCCTATTACTGTAGTGGCTATTGCTCTATCATCATTTCCATCTCTTCTTTTATCTATTAGGGCCATAGGGCAATTAAAATATTTAGAATATTTATATGCATTTTTAGAACTTCCTGCGTCAGTTGCAACAATAACCATATCTTCTAACTTTTTATCTCTAAAATATGTTTGTAATAAATTTTGTGCAGATAACCTGTCACAATTAATATTAAAATATGCTTGTATTGCCGGGTTGTGTAAATCACAAGTTATAACTCTAGTTGCACCTGCTGCCTCTAATAACTGTGCCATTAATTTAGCTGTAACTGGAATTCTTGCTTGATCTTTTTTATCTGACCTTGAATAAATATAGTATGGAAGAATAACATTTATATTTTGTGCTGATGCTCTTTTTAGTGCATCTATTGTTATTAATAACTCCATAACTCTTTCGTTTACTGGTGGCATTGTTGTTTGAACTACATATACATCTTGCCCTCTAACCGTTTCTAAAATTTGTAAAAAATTATTATCATTTGAAAATTTTTGATAATGAATTTTTCCCAATTCTAAATTTAAATTCTCACAAATTTCTTTTGTAAATTCTTCTGCTGTTGGACATGCAAATACCTTAATATCCTTCATAAGTAACCACTACCTTTCACATCTAATACTACTTCAAAATTCTACATTTTTCGACATTTGGTTATATAAAAAAATATAAAAGAGTAGAAGATATATCTTTCTACTCTATATATTTTATATTATTTTTCAGCTTCTTTTTTCTTTTCACCATTGTTTAAATATTTATATGTAAATCCTGCTAGTGCTGAACCTATTAATGGGCTAACTATAAATACCCAAACTTGCTCTAATGCTAAGCCTCCTTGGAATAATGCTGGTGCTAAACTTCTTGCTGGGTTTACAGATGTTCCTGTGAAAGGAATTCCCATAATGTGTACAAATGCTAAAGTTAAACCTATTACAATTCCTGCTACAGAACTTTTCTTTTCATCTGAAGTTACACCTAAAACTGTATATACAAATACAAATGTAAGAATAACTTCAACTAATATTGCTCCCCACATGCTTAAATTTATACGAGATGCATCTCCAAAGCCATTAGCTCCTAAACCTTCAACTGCAACATCTAATCTCATGCAATTTGCCATTATTAAATATAAAAGACCTATTCCTACTATAGCTCCTAAAACTTGAGCTACAACATAAAGTGCAAAATCTTTAGCACTCATTTTTTTATTAATTAACATTGCTAAAGATACAGCAGGGTTTAAATGGCAACCTGATATATTTCCAATAACGTATGCCATTGCTACTATTGATAGACCAAATGCTAAAGCAACACCAACTACATTAGATGTTCCTCCCAACATAACAGCACTTCCGCATCCAAATAATACTAAAACTGCTGTTCCAATAAATTCACATACATACTTTTTCATTTAAATTTCCTCCTTTGATTTTTTATATTTGTATTATATTTCTATCTTTTTTCACTGTCAAGTTTTTCCATATAATTTTATTCAAATAATATGTTCAAATTATTTTAGCAACTCTTTTGCTAAATTTTTCATATCTTCTATATTTTGCTGTGTCATTTTAGTTCTTATAGTAACAGTTGGCTCTATAATTGTAATATCTTTCATTTCATTTAATATTTCTTTCATACAATTTCCTGAATTAGGAGCCCATGTTCCATTTTCTATTATACCTATTTTTCTATTTTGATAATTTTTACCCTTCAAATGCATTAATAACTGGTGCATTGGTGGGAATATTCCCATATTATATGTTGATGAAGCTAAAATTATTTTATCATATCTAAAAGCATCTTCTATTGCTTCTGCCATATCTTCTCTTACTAAATCTGTTACCGTTACTTTTTCTACTCCATTTTCTTTTAATATTTCAGCCATTTTATTTGCTGCATTTAAAGTATTACCATAAATAGACGCACAAGCGATAAATACTCCATTTGTATTTTCTGGTTTATAACTACTCCAAATATCATATAAATTAATATAATGTTCTAAATTTTCTTTTAAAATTGGTCCATGCAATGGGCAAATTGTTTTTATATCTAATGTAGAAGCCTTTTTTAATAAATTTTGTACTTGAACTCCATATTTTCCAACTATATTAAAATAATATCTTCTAGCTTCGCAATCCCATTCTTCATCTACATCTAATGCTCCAAATTTTCCAAATCCATCTGCAGAAAATAATACTTTTTCTGTTTGTTCATAAGTTACCATTACTTCTGGCCAATGTACCATTGGTGCCATAAAGAATTGTAAAGTGTGCTTACCTATATTTACAGTATCTCCCTCTTTTACTACTATTTGCCTTTCTTCCAAATTCTCTATATTAAAAAATTGTGGCATAAATGCGAATGTTTTTGCATTTCCTATAATTTTCATATTTGGAAATTTATTAGCCAAAAATTCTATATTATATGCATGGTCTGGCTCTAAATGAGATACTACTAAATAATCTACAGTTTCACCATTTAATGCTTCTTCTAATTTTTTGTTCCACTCTTCTCCTTTTCGTTTATCAATCGTGTCCATTACTACATTTTTCTCATCCTTTATTAAATAAGAATTATATGCTATTCCATTAGGTACAGTATATTGCCCTTCAAAAAAGTCAATATCTTTATCATTTGCTCCTATGTATAATATATCTTTTGAAATTTCTACTTTACTCATTAACTATCTTTCCTTTCTTTTAATTATTACTTTAAAGTTTATATCATATATCTTAAATAATTTGCAATATTTTTTTAAAATACTAGACATTTTTTTATTTTTTGTATATGATTATGATGTTACAAATAGATGAAAGGAAGTTTTTATATGGGAAAATTTATAAAAATAATATCAACAACATTACTTTTTTTAGTACTAGCATCTACTGTTTGTTTTGCTACAGATATAAATATGAATTTACAAAATAATAATACATATTCAAATTCAGAATCTAACACCATATCTAATTCTACAACTAATACATCAACCACTGTTGCTGGTCACACTTCAACAATTTCTTCTACTCAAGAAAATGTAAATTTAACCACAAGCGATATTATAAACATACTACTAATCGTTGTTGGCGTTGTATTAATTTTACTAGGAATTGCTATTTTAATTAGAATTCATGTAGAATAAATCCTCTTAATTTTAAGAGGTCTTTTTTTTTTACAAATTTTTATATTATTCTTTTATTTTTTACATATTTTATGTATGAAATTTTTTCAAGTATATTTTATTTTTATTTATCAATAATATTATTAATTCTAATTTTCAAAATGAAAATTAAAAAATTTTATAAGGAGGCTACTATGAAAAAGAAACTTTTTGCAAGTATTTTATTTCTAGTTATTACACTTATATTTTCTTTTTCTTATACTTTTGCAGCAAATGAAACTGGTGATAATCCTATTGAAGGTATAAGAAATTTTGTAGGTGGAGCAGAAAATGCTATGGAAGATGCAGCTGGTAATATAGCAAACGGCGTTAGAAATATAACAGGAAGTGCTGAAAACACTATGGAAAATGATACTAACTCTAACAATGCAAATAATAATACAAACAATAATGAAAATAATATGCAAAATAATGGTTCAATGACTACTGACAATGGCAGTAACTATGATGCTACAAGAACTTCAGAAAATGGTTTTTTCGGTGGCGCAGGCAATACATTAACATGGGTTGTTGTTATATTAGCTGCAATAGCTATAATAGCTCTTATATGGGCTTATATTAGAAGTACAAATTCTTCTAATTCTCATAATGATGACGAAAATAAATATTAATTTTAAATACACTTGCTTTTAAGCAAGTGTATTTTCTTTCTTAATTTTATATGATATAATAGTTTTATAAATTTAAATTAAAGAGGTTATTATATGATTAAAGTAATTGCTAAAAACCCTGTTGCAATGCACAATTATAATATAATAAACACTATTGAAGCTGGTATTGTTTTAACAGGTACAGAAATTAAATCTATTAGAAGTGGCAAAGTTAATTTAAAAGATAGCTATGCTTCTATTCAAAATGGTGAAGTATATATTCATTCTATGCACATTAGCCCTTATGAACATGGAAATATTTTTAATAAAGACCCTTTACGTGACCGAAAACTTTTGCTTAATAAGCATGAAATTACTAAATTAATTGGATTTGTAAAACAAAAGGGTTATACATTAGTTCCTATTAGTTTATATTTTAAGGGTAATTTTGTTAAGGTAGAATTAGGAATTGGTAAAGGTAAAAAACTATACGATAAACGTGAAGATTTGAAGAAAAAAGATTCTCAGCGTTATATTGAACAACATACATAAAATAAAAAGTGAATTAGAAATTTTATTTTCCAATTCACTATTTTTTTAATTATATTTTATTACTTGAACCAAAAACATCTTTTATTTTATGAGAAACTGTCTTTTTTATTTCTTCTCTTGCAGGTGTTAAATATTTTCTTGGGTCAAATACTGATGGTTCTTCCGCAAATACTTTTCTTATTTGAGCAGTCATTGCTAAACGTAAATCTGTATCTACATTTATTTTTGAAACTCCACTTATACTTGCTTCATGTAACATTGCATCAGGAACTCCTTTGGCTCCTGGTATATCTCCACCATATTTATTACACATTTCTACTAATTCTGGAATTACTGTAGATGCTCCGTGTAATACTATTGGAGTATTTGGTATTAATTCTTTTACTTTAGCTAGAATATCGAACCTTAATTTTGCTTCACCTTTAAATTTATATGCTCCGTGGCTTGTTCCTATTGCTATTGCTAATGAATCACATCCCGTTCTTTCTACAAACTCTTTTGCTTGCTGTGGATCTGTATACATACTATCTTCTGCAGATACATTTACATCATCTTCTATTCCAGCAAGTTTTCCAAGCTCTGCCTCTACTACTACTCCATGCTCGTGTGCATAATCTACAACTTTTTTTGTTAATGCAACATTTTCTTCAAAATCATATTTTGAACCATCTATCATAACAGATGTAAAACCATTATCTATGCACATTTTGCAAGTTTCAAAATCTGGTCCATGATCTAAATGAATTGCTACTGGAACCTCTGGGTGTTCCTCTACAGCTGCCTCTACCATTTTCATTAAATAGCCTATTCTAGCATATTTTATTGCACTTGATGAAGCTTGTAATATAACTGGTGATTTTTCTTCTGCTGCAGCATCTACAATTCCTTGTATTATTTCCATATTGTTTACATTAAAAGCACCTATTGCAAATTTTTCTTTCATTGATTTTTCAAACATTTCCTTTGTTGTTACTAATGACATAATTTTCCTCCTTTTGGATTTTCCTCTAGTTTTTATTATTGCCTTAAATCCTTATTATTATCTTTGATTATTATATATTTGATTATACTTCAAGTCAAGAATTTCTATTTCATTTATAAAAAAATCAGACCTATGTTTTATACACAGATCTGACATAATTACACTACTTTAATTATTTACTACATATTAAACTGCCATTACACAACGTGTTTCCTCATAATTTTGCAAGAAGTCCTCTATATATCTTTCAGCATTAGAATAGCTGTAGCTTCCCTTCTCTAAAAAAGAAATCACTTTAGCATAACCGCCCTCAATAATTCCTTTTGAAAATTGCTTAATGCAGTCTTCTGCATATTCTTCAAGGCCAAATTCTCTGGGAATTACGATATCAATGAATTGAATCATTTTTGTACTAACTGGCTTTGAAAAAATAAAACCCACAAAGCGATTATCTTTAGTTCTGATGGCAATAAGAGCTCTTGTATCCTTGAGCTTTTCAATCTGCTGCTCAATCTTTTCGCATTCTTTTCTTCTCTGAACTCCTTCATTGTGCCCATCATACATTAAATATGCATAATCGACTGCGTCCTCCTTTTCTGCTGTTCTTAAAATAAACCGTCTTCTTTCAATTGAAACTTTTTGCATAGATGTGCCTCCTTGTAGTGTTTTGTACAGCTATTATAGCCATACAATATTTAAATATAACTTTTCTTATTTTACAATATTTCTTTTCTATTTTCAAGTATATTGTCGAATTTTGTCTAATTTTATAAATTTATTCATCAATATATTTGTAACTACTACACATAGATTCGTCTGGTTCTTTAGTATTGCAATCTTGTATTGGTGTAACTATAATTTGTCTTAAAGAACATTCTTGTTCTTGATTTTTGTTATATTTACAGCTAGTTACTGTACAATTTATTTTTTGATCTGGTTCCATAAAATACCTCCCATCTTTATGACTAAAGTCATAATTTTTATATAATAATATTATGTACAAAATTTAGTTAATTATTTATTTTTTATGTAATACGCTTTTTAATTATGTTGACTTTGTGGGCTATTTATGTTATAATAAATTCATTGAAACTATAAATTTTTCTTTAAAGAAAGGGGAACTTATATATGTTGGTGAATTCAAACGGGAGCACTTTTATTATTTCAGATTCAACACATAATGATGTAAGAGTTTCACGGAAGGAGCTGGTAGATTCCACGTTTAAATATCGTGGCGAAATAATCCAGTACTTCAGACGTCTGCTTGGTGTCGGCAAAGATGAAGTTGCGACTGTTTCTGCTGAGGCAGAGCAGTTAATAGAGCGTGTCTGTGAAGCAAACAGATTGTTGTTTTAAGTTCCAAAAACCTGCCTACATATTTGTAGGCAGGTTTTTTTGTAAATTTTCAAAAATTTTAAAGTTTATGTATGCTTCTCGCTATTTTTTATATACTCACATACTCTGTTTATCTTTCAGTATTTTCGACATTATTTTTTTCTTTTTCTTTCATTTTTTCTTCAATCATAGCTTTAACACTTTCTACTACTTCATCAATACTTTTATTAGATGTGTCCACAACAATAGCATCATCAGCTTTTTTTAATGCTCCTACTTCTTTATGTTTATCATTTTCATCTCTCCACCTAATTTGTTCTAAAACTTCATCATAAGTTATATTCATACCTTTTTCTATATATTCTTTATATCTTCTTTGTGCCCTAACTTCGTCATCTGCATCTAAATATATTTTTAAATCAGCATGTGGAAAAACAACTGTACCAATATCTCTACCCTCTACAATTACATTCTTGTTACCTACCATTTTTCTTTGTAGCTCAACCATTTTAGCTCTAACTTCTTTAATAGTTGAAATTAATGCAGATGCTTCGGTTACCTCTGTAGTTCTTATTTCATCAGTAACATCTTTTCCATTTAGTAATACCACATCTTCATTACCTTCATTTTCAATTTTTATATCAATATTTTCTAATAATTTCAAAATATTTTTGGTGTCACTAGGAGCATATCCATGTTTTAACACCTCTAACGCAAAGCATCTATAAGTAGCTCCCGTATCTAAATTAATCAATCCTGTCCTTTTTTCAATTTCCTTTGTAATAGTTCCTTTTCCACTACCAGCTGGACCATCTACTGCTACAATAAAACTCATAATTATTTTCTCCCATTTAAATTTTTTTATACTATATCATATTAATAAAATTTTAACAATAGATTTATTTAAAGAATTAATTTAGCACTTGAATTTTATTTTTATTTGTATATAATATATGCAAAGGAGGTAATTATATGAAAAAATCTATTATAGCAGTACTTGTAGTTGTTATTATTATTGCAATTGTAGCTGTTATATTTGTATTTGCAAATAACAATAATACTCAAACAACTAATTCTAACGTTTCAAAAGAAAATACAGAAACAACAGAAAAAATTTCAAAAGCAACTATCTATGTTTATGAAAAGGAATCATCTTATATACCTTATGAGGTTGAATATGATGAAAATTTATCAACAATCGAACAAGCACAATTTTTAATTAAAGAAATTGGTGATTTTATTGGTTATTCAATAATTGTAAATGATATTTCAAATGGTAGAGGTGGTATGGCAATAGATTTCAGCAAAAATAGTGCACCTTTTAATGATATCGATACTCATATAGGAAATGAAAAAATGTTCATATATGATAGAGAATCTCTTATATATACTATTTTCAATAGTATAAAAGAAACTCTTCAAAAACATTTTGGAGAAAATATGGATGTTTGGTATACTGTTGATTCTGAAGAAATAAAGTTTGATGCTTTTAATATTACAATAGATTTAGACCAACCATTTACTGAATTAAAAAGAGCAAACAGCTAATTAATTTTTATCAATATTTATAATCCTATTTTTAATGGGGTTACTAAAAGAAAACCAAAATCAAAATAGATTATGGTTTTCTTTTTTTTATATTTACTTATTATCTTTAGAAGTATCTAATTGTCTGGTTTCTTTATTTTCTATTACTTTACATTCCTTCGGTTCTTTAAAACTCAAATACCAACTCATGCCGTCTCTATTCTTTTGAATTTGCTCATTTCTTTGTAACAATTCAGCAAAAGTTCTTGGAGATGGAATTATAACAGGCTCACATGGAACCCAATTTGCAGGAGTAGATGCTTTATTTGCTTCAGCAATCTGCAATGCCTCTACTATTCTTATAATTTCTGGTATACATCTTCCAATATTCATAGGGTAAACAAGTATTACTTTTATTATTCCTTCTGGGTCTATTATAAATACATTTCTTACCGTTTCTGTATTACTTATATCACTTGCAATCATTCCATATTTTCTTGCAATGTTTCCATTTCTATCTGCTATTATTGGAAAAGGAACTTTTATTCCTGTTTTTAAATAAATATCATATATCCATGCTAAATGTGAGGCATTGCTATCTACACTTAAACCAATTAAACAAGTATTTAAATTTTTAAAATATGTATCTGCTTTGCTTAATGCTATTATTTCTGTTGTGCACACGGGGGTAACTGTATGTAGACTTTTCAAACTTTTAAGCTAATATAAAAAAATACAATTCGATTATTTTTGTAAACATATTGTATTCTCTATTATTTTACTATAATTTGTATTTAATTTATCATACATCACATTTTTATAATTACTAATTTCAATTCTAAAAACTATTTCAATTTTATTATTATATACTTTTATTTCTTTTATTATTTCTGATAAAAGCATCTTCTTAATTTCAAAACTTGCATCTATGAATTCTTTTTTCCATACTGGAATCATATTTTTAAAATTAGTTACATCATGTTTATCTAAATCCTTTTGATTAATAATTTTATCTAATTCATTTTTCTCTTTTATTAATTTTTCTTTTTCATTCGTTGTATTTTCGATTAATTCATTTAATAATTCTTGTGAAAAATTACTATTACCAGTTAATGTCTTTACAACTTCATCCTTTAAAACTACTAGCTTATTTTCTAATTCTGAAATTTTTTGTTCACATTTTACTAATTCTCTTTGTTCTTTTTGATTATTATTTAAAATGCCTTTTTTTAATATTTCTGACAAATCAATTTTCTCCATACTATCTAAAAAATTGAGTATAGTATTTATAATTGGTTCTTCAATTTCCTCTTTTTTAATACTTTTCTTTTCTAGAGAACAATTATGTGTAAATCTTGTACTACTGCATCTATAATACATATATTTTTGTATATCTCCATTTTTTTTGATTTTTTTACTTTCAGATGTAGTTAATGAATAGCCACATTCTCCACATTTAATCATTCCAATAAACAATAATGGAGATTTTGTTTGAACTGGCTTGCTGTTTTCCTTTTTTTCATTTTTGTTTCTACTTTTTTTGATTTCTTGAGTTTTGTACCATGTTTCTTCAGATACAATTGCTAATTCTTTAATTTTATTTTTAGGTAATATCCAATCTTCAAATGGAAGTTTTTTTCTTGATGACATATTTCGTGTGGTTTTTTTGCTATATGCAGGATATCCCATATAAATTGGATTACTTAATATACTTGATATACTAGATGTATTCCAAAACTTTCCTCTTTTTGGTTTTATATGTTCATCATTAAATATTTTTGCAATACTTCCAATACCGTATCCTATTACAGTATATAAATAATAAATTCTATATGCATTTTCTTTTTCTTCATCATTTTTTATAAGTTTTTGTCTTTCTACTCCTTTTTTAGTATATGTACCACTTTTTATAAATTTATATCCATAAGGTGAATTTCTTTCTCCTCCATAGGTTAATATTCCTTTTTCTGCCATTTGTTCCTGTGCTTCTCTAACTCTTATTGATGTTTTCTCACTTTCACCACCTGCTTGCCAGTATGTGAGGTAATTTATTAATTTATCGGCTCTGTTTTCAATTTTTCTTTGACCTTCTTTTACTGACCAAACTTCTATATTATGATTTATAAGCCATTCAACTACAAAAGGAGTTTCTTCTTCCCTTCTACCTATTCTATCGAACATAAAAACTAATAATACATCAAATTCTTGCTTTAATACATCTTTTTTTATTTCTTGTAATACATCTCTGTCAGATTCACTTAATTTATATCCTGAAACACCTAGCTCTATATATTCATTATCCAATATCCAATCATCCTTTGTTTTTATAAAATCATTACAAGAAATTCTTTGCATTGGTATATCATCTTTTTCACCTTGTTTCTTTGTGGAAACTCTATATAAACATCTAACTTTTTTTTTAATCATTGTTCTTCTTTCCTTTAACAATTAGTTTTGTGATTGGATATTTTACCAATATTTCAATTCTATCATTATATAAATAAATTTTTTCTATTAACTTATTAACTATCATTCTTTTTTTATCTAAAGGTGCTATATCATATTCTTTAATCCAGTTGGGTATTAATTCTTTTAATGAATTTATTTTTTCATTAAATTCAAATATTTCATTTTCATATTTTAACTTTAACAATGATTGTTCATTTAATGAATACTGTATTGTTTTTATTTCAGAACCAATTTTATTTATTAAATTTATATCATTTTGCATTAAAACATTTGCTACCTGATTTTTTAATTCTTCAAGCCTATTTTTTAAATATGATTCTTTTTTATTAATTTGCACTAACTTTTCTTTTCTCATATTTATTTTTTTATTGTTATTTCTTACGATATTTCTTAAATCAATTTTTTTTATAGTTAATAGATATTTTTTTATTTCATTATTAACCATTTCTTCTAATTTATCTAATCTGTAATTTGCTTCGTATTCACAATAACCAGTTTTTTGTTTACCTTTGCATTTCATATAAATATATTTACTTTTCCCTTTTGGTACAATGTAATCTTTACAATATCCACATCTAGTAAGTCCTGATAAAAGTCTTAAAACTCGCTTCCCTTTTCGACTTCTTGCATCTAAAATGTCGTTAGCCTTGTTCCATCTATCTTCTGAAATAATAATTATTTCTTCATTTGGCTTATCAGACATAATCCATTTACTTTTATTATTTCTTTCATTGACATTTTTTGTTTTATTTCTTTTACGAAATGAAACATAACCTTTATATATTGGATTTCTAACAATCTCCAAAATCATGCCATTATCCCATTTTCTATTTTCTTTTCTTCTCTTAAATTCATATTTGTTTAGATAGATAGCTATTTTATCTGTTCCATAATTCAGATCAATTAAAAGATAAAATATGAGTTCAATAATTTTTGCTTCTTTAGGATAAATCTTGAGTTTTTTTCTTATTTTCCCTATTTTAGTTGTTTCATTACTATCAATAAGTATATATCCATATGGAGCATAGTTGCCCATATATATACCATCTTTTATTAGTTGTATTCTTCTTTCTGTTGCTCTTAAAGATATTTTTTCACTCTCGCCTTCTGCTTGCCAATAAGTAATATAATTTAATAGCCTATCATATCTATCGTTAATAGTTCTTTGTCCTTCATTTACAGACCAAACTTCAATTCCTTGATCAATAAGCCATCTAACAACTAGTGGTGTTTCTTCCTCTCTTCTTCCTATCCTATCAAACATAAAAACGAGCAATATATCTATTTTTTTATCTAATACATCTTGTTTTACTTCTTGAATTGCATCTCTTTTCTTTTCGCTTACTTTATATCCAGATACACCTAACTCAATATATTCTTTTTCAATTATCCAATCCTTTTTATTTTTTATAAATTTTTTACAAGCTTCTTTTTGTACTGGAATATCATTTTGGTATGCTTGCTTATATGTTGATACTCTGTATAAACATCCAACTTTCTTCATAATCTCCCCCTCTTACCCTAAAATAGTATTTTAAGAATAAAGAGAAATCAATTTGAGAAAAAATTTAACTTAATTTTTTTATTTGTCGTTGTATATATAAATCACTTAAAACATCTGTTATAAATTTTTCGACATTTTTCGTGTTCTGATTTGGTGTACTTTTTAATACAATTTCTATATTTTTATTATTAATTACTTCATTTCTTGATAATGTCTCTTCTCCTGCGGTATCTTTTCTATAAATATATTTTTGATTACCTAACAATACTTCATTTTCCTCTATAATATGCATCTTTTTTTCACCTCATTAGATTGTATGAAAAAAGAATAAAAATATTATAAAAAAAAGTTTAGTTTGTACTAAACTTCTTCTCTATTAATAAATATACCTTTATAAAGCTAAATTATTAATTTTAACTTCTTGTGGCTTATTATATATAAATCTCCTTTAATAATTTCATATTTTTCATTTTCACTAATTTTCACTCCAGTATTATTTGTTAATCCATAAATATTTAAATCAGTTGATATTGGATATAATTCATTCTTCAATAAATCTATATTATTTTTATCAAAATGAGGCTCAAATGTATAATTTACTCTACCAATTCCATTATAAGTTTGAGTTTTTTCAATGCCATCCTCTAAATCTTTAGAACATAATGAAATTTTTCCTAAATTTATAGCACCTGCACTAATGCCAATAACAGCACCTTTAAACTCTTTTATTTTTTTTGTATTTTTAATTGACAAATAAATTCATATTGCTTAATTGTATTTCCTTGTATAATATAATAAAGTTTAAAATTTAATATATTATACTTACCTTTCTCCATTAATTATTTTATTTTTAT
>CANQDO010000024.1 GCA_947593355.1 uncultured Clostridia bacterium
AATTTAACAATTTCATACCCTCTCAAAATTGCCTCTTTATTGGGGAGGGGGTCCTCTTGTCTATTTTACTAAATTTTTATAAAAATTTCAACTTGTAAATTGATATATTTAATAAAATGTAGTAAAATAAGTAAAAAAGAATAAGAGAAAAAGTTTAAAAACTCCATAGACAGTCCGCAGTTTGTGCAATTAAACTAATCGAAGTAAGTTTTGTTGAGCAAGAGCTTTTAGTGGAGTTTTTTATTAAACTTACTTCGATTAATTTCTTATTCATTTGTTTAAGGAGAAAATTTTATGATAGGAATTTTTATAATATTATTGTTGGCTATGTTTTTAGTAATTAAGTTTTGTAAAAAAACTCTAAAAATTGTATTATCTATTGTAATAGTTATAGTAACTCTATATTGTGTTATATTATCAGTAGATATGAGCAGAGTAACTAGTTTTAGAGAACCTATATTTAATATTAGTTGGTATGAAGAATCAGGCTTAATTGAATATAAAGGAATAGGTTATATAACTATTGTTAAATATGCATATACTAGCAATGATGAAAAGAAAATAACAAGCATAGAAATGTATATGTTTAATAAATGTATAGCAGGAGCTATTGAGTAAAACAAATTACAATATATATTTACCATAATTTTTCCAATTATTTTTTCAAATTACCAACTAAAAATAAAATAATAATTGTCTAAATAGTAGAAAGGATAAAAGGTGATATTTATGAGTAAAAAAGTATGTAAAATAGTAGTTATAATAATTTTTATATTATTAGTTGCTGTAGGAGTAATAATGTTTACTGATTTAGGAAGTGAAATTAGGACGTACTTATTTGATACAATTTTTACACCAAAAGAAAATGTAAAAATAGAAGGTCAAAAACATATAAAAATAACCTATAAATACAGTTGGAAAGCTGAAAGTGAAAGTTTTGATATAGATGTAATAGATGAAAATCTTGTTAAAATGATAGAAGATAATATTTTAAATAAAAAACTTAATAACTACTCTGCTCAAATAGGTTTAACAATTTTGGGACAATATGAAGTAAATTTAGAAAATAATGTTAGATTTTATTTTGATAATTATGATGATGACGGATATGTTATTATGTATGATGATACTAAAGATTACTTAACAAAAATAAATCCAGAAATATTAGAAAAAGTAATTCAAATAGTTGATGAAAAGCTAACAGAACAAGTAGAACAATTTAAAACAAATAAAATAAGTATTACAAAGACAGAAAAAGGTGAAAATGATACTATTATAAAAAAGGAAAACATAGATGTAAATGAGAAAACAGCGATAGAATATATCATTAATCAATGTAAAAAAATTTATGTAAAAGATATAGATTATGAGCCCAATATAGTACATCCTGATTATGAAATAGATTTTAACAATAATATTAAATTATGGATATATAATGAAAATGATAGAGGTTGGATGTATAAAGATGGAAGCTTATTAGAGGCTTATGGATTAGACAATTTTGATACATTTATAAAAAATTCTTTCAGTGATTTAGAACTAAAAAAGCAGATGTTTACTGCAAAAAAGATAAGTATAATATCTCCTAATAAACAAATAGAACTAACAGATGAAGAAAGTGTTGAGAGAATCACAACAGTTTTGATATATTCAAAATTATATAGACCAGAATGGCTTGAAAATTATGATATAAAAGAAGAGTATGATACAGGAATAAAAGTAAAAGTAAATAATAATGAATTTTTAATACCAGGAGAGAAAGTTATAGCTAATAGATATGTTATAGATGAAGATAATAAAATAAGTTTATGTTTTACTCTAACAAGTATTGAGCAATATATAAATAACTTATTGGGAATAAGATAAGAAAAATCTAAAGGAGCAATTAGAGAGGAAATATAAGAAAAAGTACAATAGTTGATAATTAGAATCGAATTAATGAAAATATTATTTGTAAAAGTATTTGGAGGAAAAATATGATAATGTTATATATGTTATTAGGATTAATAGTATGTTTTTCAATAGTTATAATTATAGGAATAATAAAATTTAATGAAAAAATTAAAAGAAAAATATTTATTATATTGTCAGTTATTTATAATTGCTTAATAGGATATATTGATACTCCAGCAATTCTTTTAATGTATGGATATTTCTCTAATCAACCTAAAGGAAGTGGCTATTCAGTACCAGATTCCGAAATTGGATTTAATATATTGTTAGGATTAATAACTATGGTTATTTATCTTATATTATTAATACCTATAAATATATTTATGAAGAAAAAAGGAAAAATCGATTTTAAATTATATATTATAGTAAATATAATAGCAACAATACTAGGTATAGCAGTATTTTGGATATTTTTAGGAAAAAACACAAAGACATTTTAATTACATCAAAAAAATATAATAATTTGTAAAGGAGATGTTAGATTATATGGATATATGGAAAGATATGAATATTATGTCAAAGAAATCTCAAGAATGGAATGAAGAATATAGATAAAGCAATAGCAGATTTGGATTACAATATAAAAACTAACTCGATTTATGAATTTATATAAGCAAGTAATGTATTTACAATTACTTGCTATTTTGATATAATTTCGTCAAATAAATTGCTGAAAAATTGGAGGAAAAAATGATAGATAAAATGGAAATAAAAGGAGCAAGAGTACATAATTTAAAAAGTATTGATGTAGATGTTCCTTTAAATAAAATAGTTGCTATATCAGGGGTTTCTGGAAGTGGAAAATCATCACTTGCTCTAGGTGTTATATATGCAGAAGGTTCGAGAAGATATTTAGAAAGTTTATCGACTTATACTAGAAGAAGAATTTCTCAAGGAGAAAGAGCAAAAGTAGATAATATTTTACATGTACCAAGTAGTTTAGCATTACATCAAAGACCAAATGTACCAAGTATAAGGTCAACTTTTGGAACACAAACAGAGCTTTTAAATTCAATAAGATTACTATTCTCAAGATGTGGAGATTATATATGCCCTAATGGACATGTTGTACCTGCAAATGATAGTGTTGCAAGAGATATAGAAATAGAATGTCCAACTTGCCATGAAAAATTTTTTGGTCTTGGAGCAGAAGAATATGCTTTTAATTCTGATGGAGCATGCCCTGTATGTCAAGGTACAGGAATTGTCCAAACAATAGATATGGAAAGCCTTGTACCCGATGAAAATAAAACTATTGATGAAGGAGCTGTTGCTCCATGGAATAGTTTAATGTGGACTTTAATGATAGATGTATGTCGTGCAATGGGAGTTAGAACTGATATTCCTTTTAAAGATTTAACTGATAAAGAAAAAGAAATAGTATATGACGGTCCAATGGTAAAAAAGCATATATTTTATAAACCGAGAAAAGAAACAGAAAATGTAGTTGCAGGTGAAATGGATTTTACCTATTATAGTGCAAAAGCAACTGTATTAAATGCACTAAAAAAAGTTAAAGATGAAAAAAGTATGCTTCGTGTTTCAAAATTCTTAAAAGAAGATATATGTTCAGAATGTCATGGCTCAAGATTAAATAAAAGAGCTAACTCTACTTTACTTGGTGGGAAAACTTTAAGTGAAGTTTGTGATATGAACTTAAAAGACTTGATTGAATGGCTACCTAAAATTGTTGAAAGCTTAAATGATAGTGTAAAACAAATGGGAAAGAATATATTAGAAGAATATATGATAAATGCAAAAGTTTTATTATCATTAGGACTTGGATATTTAACATTAAGCAGAAACTCAAATACTTTATCTACTGGAGAATTACAAAGAGTAAGTTTAGCAAGGACTGTAAGAAATAGGACAACAGGGGTATTATATGTATTAGATGAGCCAAGTATAGGTTTACACCCTGCAAATGTAGATGGTTTAATTAATGTTATGAAACAATTAATAAATGATGGAAATACAGTTGTATTAGTTGACCATGACACTAGAATATTAGAAGTAGCAGATTATATGATTGAAATTGGACCAGAAGCAGGAGCAAAGGGAGGAAAAATTATTGCAGAAGGAACAATAGATGAAATAATAAAAAACAAGAATTCAATTATTGCACCATATTTAAGTGGTAAAGAAAAAATCAAAATAAGAAAAGAAATAGATAAAGATGCTATTTTTGATATTGGAAAATTATCATTAGATACAGATAATATTCATACAGTAAAACCTTTGAAAGTAGATATTCCAAAAGGAAGGTTAACAACGGTAACAGGCGTTTCAGGTTCAGGCAAAACCACATTAATACTAGAATCTTTATATCCTGCTGTAAAAGCAAAATTAAATAATGAAGCTAAACCTACTCATGTAAAAAGTGTAGAGGCTGATTGGGTAAAGAAAATAGAATTAATTGATGCAACACCTATTGGAAATAATGTAAGAAGTACAGTTGCAACATATTCAGGGGTATTTGATGATTTAAGAAAATTATATGGTAAAACAAGTAAAGAATATACAGCAGGAGATTTTTCATATAATACAGGGAAATTAAGATGCCCAATATGTGATGGAACAGGTACAATATCAATGGATGTTCAATTTTTGCCAGATGTTGAAATGGAGTGCAGTGAATGTGATGGAAAAAGATATTCTCACGATGTAGATAATATTTATTATAATGGATATACAATTAAAGATGTTATGGGGCTAACAATTAGACAGGCATTAGAAGTATTTAAAGATAGTAAGAAAATCAAAGATAAATTACAAATATTAGTAGATTTAGGAATTGGATATTTAACATTAGGGGAAGCAACACCTGTTTTATCTGGAGGGGAAGCACAAAGATTGAAACTTGCCTCAGAAATAGGAAAAGTGCAAGATGGGAGTGTATTTATTTTTGATGAGCCTTCGATTGGATTACATCCAAAAGATGTAGAAACATTATTAAGGGTATTTCAAAATTTAATAGATAATGGTGCAACAATAATTGTTATAGAACATGATTTAGATGTTATTAGAAATTCAGATTACATTATAGATATGGGACCTGAAGGAGGAATTTTGGGAGGAGAAATAATAGCAAAAGGAACAGTAGAAGATATTAAACATAATATAAAAAGTAAAACGGGAAGGTATTTATAAAAAAGTAACAAAAATAAACTCTTTTCATATAATATACAAAAAATGAAAGGAGTTTTTTCATGGACTATGAAATAATGATGAACGGAAATGTAAAAATAGGAAGTTATGCACCAGATTTTGAGGCAGATACTACTATGGGAACAATAAATTTAAGTGATTATAAAGGAAAATGGGTGGTGCTTTTTTCGCATCCAGGAGATTTTACCCCTGTATACATACTTTTCAAACCTCTATAAATGTTGATAAATCAAGGTTTCTAAATTTATAAAAGAATGGCAAAATATTTACAATAAAAGCAAAAGTAGTAACTGGCCAAAATTTATATGAAGAACAAGATAATGTTTTCAAAGGAACTAAAATTTTTATTGGAATTGAATTAAACACTTCATATATTTTGATTGAAGGAAGTAGTTATTTATATGATGAATTAATGGCATTTACAGGTTTAGATGATAAAGATATAACTAATTACTTTTTAGTAGCACAATATATAAAGTGCAAAGAAAAATTTAATATATAGTTAGCGAGAAATTACAATAAATAGGGCAGATGATTGAAATTATCTGTCTTTTGTTATATAATCATAATAATTAATAAATTATCTTTTATATGGAAAGTTTAAATTTCAAATAAAATGAGTAAATAAATTTACGAAATTAATTTTAATATACTCATTTTTTAAATTAAAACAAATAAAAATTATACACATTAAAAAAATGTAAAAAATTAGAAAAAAATTTATTTTTATGCTATAATAGAGAAAAGAGGAATATGGTTATGGGTTTTAAAGAAGGAAATGAGATTACAGTAAGAGTAAAATGTTTAGAAGAAGAACTGAAAGAAATATTAAATAGAGATAAATTTATACTAAACAATGAATATTACTCAAAAGATATTTTTATGATACCAAAAAATATAGATATAATAAATATTTCAACAAGGGAAATTTTAAGCAAAGCTATTTTATTAAGAGAATTTCAAGGAATTTCAAATAAAAGACATAAAATGCAAATTACTTTTAAGCATAAAGAAATTAATGAAAAAGGCGAAATTTTACAACAAAATGCTATAAATTGTGAAGTAATGAGTATACAGGATGCTAAAAAATTATTTAAATATATTGGATACAAGGAAATTATGACTATTAATGAAAAACATTTCTCTTATTTGAAAGGCGAATTTAAGATTATAGTAAAAATACTATCTGAAAATAATATTTTAATAGAAGCAGAAACGAACGAGAATTATAGAACAATAGAAGATTTAAAGAAAGCTATAAAAAATACTAATATTCCATTTGATGATTCTAACTATTTTGTAAAAAAAGCCGAAGAAGAATTAGAAAAAATAAAGAATGGAGAAAGATAATGGATGAATATTGGGATGTTTATGATGAATGTAGAAACAAAACAAATAAGATTATAAAAAGAGATAGCCATGAAAAACTAAAAGATGGAGAATACCACATTGTTGTTACTGGAATTATTCAGAATTCTAATAAACAGATTTTAATTGCAAGAAGAAATAAAAATAAAAAGATATATCCTGGATTGTGGGAATGTACAGGAGGTTCTACAAAAATAGGAGAAAATTCCATAGATGCTATAATAAGAGAAATAAGAGAGGAAATAGGAATCAAGTTTATGCAAAATGAAGGAAAATTGTTAGGTACAATACAAAAAAGTAATTATTTTAGAGATGTATGGATGTTTAAAAAAGATATATCAAAAGAAGAAATTTTTTATAATGATGGAGAAGTAATAGATTCAAAATGGGTTTCATTAGATGAATATGTTGCTTTATATAAAAAAGGAGAAGTAACACCATCTGGTGATTTTGTTATAAAAATGTTAAAAGAAAAAGAATTGGAGGAAGAGAGGTAATGGGAATTCAAAAGTCTAATTTAAATGAGCAGATTATAAAGAAGCTATTAGAAGAAAATTATGGAATTAAAATGGCAGAAATTGAAAGTATCAACAGAGGAACAGCAAACATATTCAAAATTAAATCAGATGATAAAGTATATATTTTAAAGGAATTTAGTGAAGGAAGAACAAAAGAATCAGTAATAAAGGAAACTAATATAATTAATTTTTTAAAAGAAAAGGGGATAAATGTTCCTGTTTATATAAAATCAAAAAATAATAGTTTTTACATTGATTTTGAAAATAGAATAATAATTTTACAAGAATGTATAGACGGGTATACGATGAAAAATAATACAGGTGATTATCAAAAAACAATTGAAAGTGCAAAAATATTAGGAAAAATGACACAAGCATTAGAAAGTTACCAAGGATTAGAGGAAGATGGAATAATAGATAGATGGTTTTCAATAAAAAGTTTGGAAAAGGGAATAATAAATATGGAGGATTTAATAGATAAATTAAATAAAGATAATCCATATAAAGTAACATTTGAGAAAGATCTTCAAGATAAAATAAGTATGTCAAAAGACATATTAAACAATTTTAATTTCGAAATAATTAAAAAGCTGACAATAATGAATAGTCATGGAGACTATAGTGTTCAGCAATTGATTTATAATGATAAGAATGGGACGACTGTAATTGATTTTGAAACAGCAAAAAAATTACCAATAATTTGGGAAGTATTGAGGTCATATAGTTATATTGATGAAGAAGCTAAAAATGGTGAACTAAATATAAATACATTAGTGGAATATGTTAAAGAATTCACAAAATATGTAAAATTAAATAAGTATGATTTAAAATATGCAGCACAATTATATTTAATTCAAATAGTAAGTAGTCCATTTGGTTATAAGCAATATAATGATGATTATACTAAAACAGATTTACTAGAATTTGCATTTTTTAGAACTAATTTATGTAGATATTTATATAAGAATTCAAAAGAAATAAGTACAAGATTACAAAATGAAGTTAATAATTATACAAAAGTATAATAAAGTAAATTACAAAGGATACAAATAAATAGCTTGTAAAGTTTTTATTTGTACCCTTTTTGGAAAGAGGACTATAAATGAAAAAATATGATTTACATATACATTCCAAGTTTTCAGATGGAGATTATTCTGTAAATGAAATCGTATCTAAAGTAAAAGAAAGTGGAATAGAAATATTTTCGATTACAGACCATGATAATATAGAAAGCATAAAAGCGATGGAATGTGTAGATAAAAAAGGATTAATATATATTCCTGGTGTTGAGATATCTTGTGAAAAAGATGAGTATAAAATGCACATATTAGGTTATAACATTGATGCAAATAATACGGAATTGATACAATTATTACATAATATGAAGTTGAGAAAAAATTTAAGAAATTTGGAATTAATACAACAGTTGAAAGAAAACTTTGGAATTATAATATCGAAAGAGGATACTACAAAACTTTTAACAGCCAAAAATTTTGTTGGACAAACTACAATCGCAAAATTGTTAACTAAAAATGGAATCATTCCAAATACTCAATATGCATTTGAAAAATATTTTAAATATTTGGATTTAAAAACACCAGCAACGGCACCTTTAGAACAAGCAATTAGAATAATACATTCAGCTGGAGGATATGCAGTTTTGGCACATCCAATTTCACTAGAAAGAACATATGGAGTTAATATAGATGATGTATTTTACCTATTTAAAAATGCTGAAATAGATGGAATAGAGATATTTAATTCGAAGCATACATTAAGTGATATAAAAAGATATTTGAAGTTAGCAAAAAGAGAAAATATACTTATAAGTGGAGGGTCTGACTTTCATGGAAAAATAATGAAACCAAATATTAAATTGGGTGGATTATCAAAAGATGGAACTGAAAAAGAACATCATTATAAAATGACAATATTATCTAAATGCATAGAAAATGATAGAATTAAGGAAATTTATGACGGAGATGAAATTGAAATATGAAAAAAATAGAATGCAATTTACCTGATATTAATTTTAATATAAAAGTAGATGAAAAAGACTATGACAAAGTTGTAAAGAAAATTAATGAATCGATAATACCTTATGAAAAAAATGCGAAAAAAACGATAACAATTGAATATATAGTTGATTCAGAATTATTTATACAAATGCTAGATCTGATAAATAGTAATAAAGGAATAGTTTATGATAGTTTTAAAAATCAAAAACATAAAGAAGTAAAAATAAATAATGAATATTATTATTTAGTTGATACACAAGAGTACATTGGAAATAAAATTGACAATGAACATTATAAAATAATAGTAAAAGAAAATACTGAAAGTTCAGCAAATTGGATTGTTAGAATAATAAGAGAATTATATTTAAGAGAAAAAGAGGATAAAGGATTCTTCTTTATGCATGGTACCGCATTAGAAATACGTAATAAAGGAATTATGTTATTAGGTACTAGTGGAAGTGGAAAGACAACTTTAGCAGTTAAACTATTAGAATTAAATGAAATTAAAAAATTCCTTTCAAATGATAGAGCATTTGTAAATAATAAATTACAAATGGATTATTTTCCACAAGCAGTTACTTATGCCATTGGAACAGTAAAAAATAACAATAGATTAAATCAATATTTTATAGACAATAGAATTTTGGAAAAAACAAAAAAAATTAATTATGAAGATGCTACAAATAATATTGACTGCAATACACCATTAACTGATGTGGCAAAGATTTTCGATTATACAGAAATGAGAGCAAGAACAAAACTTGATTATATAATATATCCGAGATTTGACCTAAATGCAAAAAAAATGGAAATTTTAGAAATGACAGAATTTGAAAAAGAAAAATTATTAGAAATAACAAATTTTACACCAAATGATACAGAGTCTTTACGAAAACCATGGATAAGAAAAAGAAAAATAAAGGAAAAAGAGATTTTAGACTATAGGAATAAATTGAATAAGAAGATAATAAAAGAGGTGAAAATAAAAAAATTAAAATATGGGGTAAATACTAAAGCTGAAGAAATATTAAAATTATTAGAGGAGGAATAAAAATGAGATTAGCAGTAGTAGCAGATGAGATAGGAACATCCATTGAAGAACAAATAGATAGTTTGAAAAAAGCCAATATTTCAAATATTGAATTAAGGAAAATTGACGATAAATATTTATGGGAATTTTCAAAAGAAGAATTAAAAAGGTTTAAACATATTCTAGACAATGAGAATATAAAAGTTATAACATTAGATAGTCCAGTAGGTAAGAAACCTATACCATATGAAAGAAAGATGGAATTATTTGATATTTATTTAGATATTTGTGAAATATTTGATAGTGAATATATAAGAATATTTTCAAATCTGGGTAGAAATATAGATGAAAAAGAAATAAAAGAAAATTTAAAAAGATTATGTGAAAAGGCTAATAAAAGAAATATAAAATTGTTGATGGAAAATGAAAGGAAAACTTATGCCGAAAGTCCTTTTGATTGCTTAAAATTAATGAAAGAAGAAAAAAACATAAATATAATATTTGATTTATCGAATGCTTTTCTGGAAGGATATAATGTGTTTGAAGAGTATGAAAAATCCAAAAATAGAATAACTTATATACACTTGAGAGATTTTGATAAGAAAACAAATAAATATGCACATTTGGGGCAAGGTGATATAAGAATTGAAGATTTTATGAAAGTCATAAAAAAAGATAATTTTGATGGTGTTATTTCAATTGAAACTCATTTGCCAATGAATGATGATGGAGAAACTAAACAGGAATTATTTATGAAATCTATAAATTTATTTTATGGTATTTTAGAAAAATTAAAAATAAAAATGTAAATTATATAAGGAGAAATGAAATGGAAACGATTTATTATGATACAGTTGATAACTTTGTAAAAGATTTAGAAAAAAAAATAAATGGAAATATTGAAATGAATAAAAAAGAAAGCCAACTAAAAATAGAAAATGAAATTATTAAGTATGAAGAAAAAAATATTGGTATAAGAAGTTTTTCTGTTCCATATTTTATTGAAAATCAAACTATAATTAAGTATGATGGAACAGAAGGAGAATTGATAAATAAAATAGAGGATATTTGTACCGCATATACAGACAAAGAAATAGAAGCAATAGAAGAAACAATGCCAATTTTGAAAAAATATTCAGAAGAAAGAAAAGAAAATCTGAAAGGTGTGGCAATTATATGGAGAGATCATTTTCTGGAAGAAAATGTTGGATTGTTAACTTCAATGGTAAGGATGGGAGTAAAACCAGAAGATGTACTTGCAATAGATAAAGGAGATAGTACGAAGCATAGAAAAGAAATCACGGCAACATTTAAAAAATTAGGATATCAAGTTGATGTATTGGATAATACAGCTGTTGAAGATGATATTCTAATAGAAGATGGAAAAAAATTAATAAAAGAATTTATTGATAAAAGAAAAGATAAAAAGATTGTTGTTTTAGATGATGGTGCAATAGTGTCAAGAATTTTAACAGTGCATAGTTATGAAAATATTAAAGCATTTGTAGAATTAACTGTAACAGGATTAAAAAGAATTGGAAAATTAAATGAAAATGAATTACTTTATCCAGTATTAAATGTTGCAAAATCAAAATTAAAAAGGTTTATTACATATAAAGAAATAGCAAATACGATTTTTACTAGAAGTATAGAATTATTAGCAGGCGAGAAACTGGTTGGTAGAAATGTAATACAATTAGGATATGGTGATTTAGGAGAATTTTTAGCAGATAGATATAGCCAATATGGTGCAAGAGTCATAGTAATAGAACCAGATGTAATGAAATGCATAGAAGCAGCAGAAAAAGGTTTTACAACATTTAGAACATTAGAAGAAGCAGTAAAATACGAGAAACCATTCCTTATAGTAGGGGCTAGTGGATATAAGAGTATTAGTAAAGAAGTAATAGAACAACTAGAAGATGGAACATTTATTACATCTGGTGCAACAGCAGACCTTAATATCTTTAAAGAATATGAAAAAGAAGGATATAAATATAAAACGATTCCTAGATATGGTACACAATATGAAATAAATAAAAAGAAAATAACAGTACTAGGAAATGGTAGATCAGTGAATTTATTTGACTCTGAAGCTATTCCAAATAGGTCAAATGATATATTTAAAGCAAGTCAATTAGTTGTTACAGACAAAATAATAAATGAAAAAAATGATTTAAAAAATCAAGTAGAATTAGATATAGTAGATAAATGGATTGATGAATCAAATATTCTTGAAGAATATTATAATCTTTATTTCAAGAGAAAGTAGGAAAAATAATGGAAGACATGCATATACATTTAAAAAAAGGTGTAACAGATATATCAATTATGCAAAAGTATGTAGAAAAATGTAAGGAGATGAAATTAAATAAAGTTTTATTTTTGGATCATGGCAATAGAATGTCTCCAAAACATACACCTGTTTTGAATAAACCAAAAGTTATTAATAAGTTTTTTGAAAATATAAAAATTGTAAAAGAAAATAATCCTGATATAGAAATTAATGCAGGTATAGAAAGTGATTTTTCATATGATGAAAAATTTAAGAATAAAGAATGTAAAATAATAAAAAGCTACCCATTTGATTATGTTATAGGTTCAGTACATGGAATGGAAAAAGCAGATTATATGAATTATTTACAAGCAAATATAGATATGATAGAAACATATCCAATCAATATTATAGGGCATTTAAAATTAAGAAAAGATTATGAACAGTATAAAGAAAAAATAGAAGAAATAGTGAAATTAGCAACTGAAAAAAATTTAATGTTTGATATTAATACAAGTGATCGTTCAAGATGGAATATACAACAATTAGAGTATATGTTAAATTTATTTAAAAAATATGGAACAAAATATACGTTAGGTAGTGATGCTCATAACATCGATGAAATAGGCTATCATATGAAGGAAGAGTATATAAAAATTAATAAAATATTAAATCGAGCAGAAAGAGATATTGAGTATACTGTTGTTTCAAGAGGAACTGAAAAAGCAGGAAGTAAAGGATATATAGGAATAACAAAAATAGAAAATGATAAAAGACTACTTGTGCTATCTAAACATTTTGATAAATACATTGATACATATAAAGATTCATTTGAAATACCATCTCAATATACCATTGAAAATATAGCAATTTCAAGATTTGAATTAATGGGTGCAATAACAATAAAGCCTATATTAGATATAATACAAGATAATATTTTAATTATTGGATTGGGAAATGTAGGATTTACAACTATGTTATATTTATTAGAAAATAAGTATAAAAATATATCTATAAAAACAAATAAAGCTGAAATATATCAGATAAAAGCAATTGATAAGCTGAATAAGGAATATAATTCAAATATAAAATTTGTTGATAATTATAATAGTGATTATGATACATATATAGAAGCAACAGGTAGCAGTAAAGTTATAGAAAATATAGTTGAAACTGCTCAAAATTTATCTAAAATTATTTTACTAGGTGTTCCAAGAGAAGAAAAATATTTAATTAACCCATTAGATATTAATAGGAAAAATTTAATATTTGTAGGTGGTCATGAATTAAATGGACATTCAATAGAACAAAGAAAGAGAATTTTCGAAGAATTATTGAAAATAAATAGTAAAAAAGATTTTAAGTCATTCGTTAATGTATATTATGCTAAAAAAGGTATTATAGAAAAAATATTAGATTATAAAGAAAATTTTATAGAGGTAATAAAATATGATTTATAAAATAAAAGATGAATATTTAGAAGTAACAAACTGTTGTAGAGAATTTGAGGAATACATTTTTAAAAGATTTAGTCAATTTGATACTAACATGAATAAAAATACTAACAATTATTTGAAATTCAATGAAACATCGGTTGAAATAAAATTAAAAGGTAATTATAAAATTCTAAAAAATAGAATAATAAAAACAGATATATACCCAATTATTAATAATGTAATTGCGTATTTAATAAATGATGAAAATAATATGTTTATGCATTCAATGGTAGTTAGTAAAGAAAACAAAGGAATATTAATTGTTGGAGAATTTGGACAGGGAAAATCAACACTTGCAAAAGAATTCGTAAGGAATGGATATGAAATAAATTCAACAGATCAAACGTGGTTAAAATTTAAAGAAAATAATTTATATCAGAAGTTAGGCTCAATTTTTGATATAGAAAATGGAAAAATAAAAATTTTAGAAAAAAAACAATATAAAAAAGAAACAAAAATAAACAAAATAATTAAAATAATAGGATTATGTGATGATGGAAAAACACAAGTAAGTATTAATAATAACAAACAATATATAATAAAAGATTTAGCTCCATTTTGCTATTGGAACTATATAATGCCTTTATTTACAGATAATGAGGAATTGTATAATACAAATATTTTTGTAAAGAGTTTTTTAAATAAAATTGATGAAAGAAAAATACTTAATTTTGATGTAAGAGGGGACAAAAGAAAAATAGTAAAAGAAATAGAGGAGATATGATAATGAAAGAAGAAACAACCTTTTCTGATAATGAAATACGAATAGAAATGAATAAAAGATACGGAGTAGATGTTAAAACAGTAGAAAAAATAAATAAAGGGACAGCAAATATATATAAAATTGTATCACATAATCAAAAATTAATATTAAAAGAATTTCAATCAAAATATTCAAAGGAAAATGTTTTAAAAGAAATAAATGCAATAGAATATTTAAGGGAAAATTCAAAAGTACCATTGCCAATATATTTAAAAAACAATAATGATGAATTCTATTTTATGCATAAAGGAAAGGTAGTAATAGTTCAAAAATTTATTGAAGGACAAGTTTTGGAAAAAAACAAAGGAAATTATAAACAAATGTTAGAATCAGCACGATATTTAGGATTAATTGTAGAAGGATTTAAAGATTATGAAATAGATGACAGTATTAATATATTGAATTGGTATTCAAATGACGAGTTTGAAAAAGCAAATAAAAAGTATGATGAGATACTATCTAAATTGGATAATTCTAAAATTTCAGAAAATATAAAATCAGATATTATTTTCAAAAAAGAATTATTAGTTAAATTAAGAGAAATTGTGGATGTTGAGGAAATAAAAAATATAACGCACAAGGTATCACATGGCGATTATAGTAGTTTACAATTTATTTATGATAATGAAGATAAAATAAAAGCGGTATTAGATTTTATAAAAGTAAAAAGATTACCAATTGTTTGGGAAATTGCTAGATCTTATAGTTATATAGATAGAGAAGCTAAAACAGGTAACATAAATGTTGAAAATTTGGTTGAATATACAAAGCAAGTAGCAAAATTTACGGAATTAAATGAATATGATTTTAAATATTTGCCATACGTGTATATGATACAATTAGCTAGAAGCACATTTGGGTATAGTGAATATTTTAAAGATACAGAAAAAAAAGATGATTATTTGGAGTTTGCTTTTTATAGAACTAATATCTGTAGAGATTTATATGAGAAAGCAGATGAAATATCAAAAAAGTTGTTGGAATTAAAAAAGGAGTAAAAATGAAAGATATAATTATTATAGGAACAGGAAAAGCAGGTTTTTTGCACTATTATTCATATAAAAAGTTTGAAAAAATAGGAAGAATTTATTTTGTAGATATTGATGGTAAGATAAAAAATGAAAATATAAAAAATTCCAAAGTATACTCTAGTATAAAAAGTACAATAGAAAAGGAAAATTTGGATATCAACAATATTATTGTTGATATATGTACTCCTAAAAGTGTATTTTTGGATATTGTAATGGAATGTAAAAAATTAAATATAAAAAACATATTAGTTGAAAAACCATTTATAGTAGATGAATTATTTTTTATAAAAAATGATGACCTAAATATTGTAATGGTACATAATTATGTGTATTCAAAAATTGTTATGAAAATCAAAGAATTTTTAATACAAAAAGAGTTAAGACCAGTTATTATTTATACAAATTTTTCAAAGAATAGAACGGAAGAAAGTTTTAATGGCAGAGGAATGTATAAAAAAGTTACTAGAAATATAGAACATGATATACCACATCAAGTGTATATTTCACAGTTTTTGCTAGATAATCCTAAAAATACGCAAATATTACTAGAAGAAGAAAAAGACATGGAAAGAGAAAATAGAATACTGGAAAAGCATGGATATAGTAAAATATTTACAAAGAAAAATGATGTTTATGTAATTCATGAGAGTGATTTTGCAACAAATACAAAAATTAGAGAAGTAATAGTTATATGTGAAAACAATATTGTTGTAAAGGGTGAATTTTTATTTTATGATAAAGATTTAAATAAATTAAAAGATGGAAATGTTTCTATTATTCAAAACAATAAAGTGATACATAGTGAAAATATTGATTTTGATGATAATATGTATGAGTGTTTATTAGATATATATAAATACTTTAATTCAGATATGGTATCACAAAAATATAAAGATGAAATAAAAGATTTCTCAAATGAAATGAATTTATATTTATAAAACGGGAGGAATTTATTTAATATGAAAAATGTTTTAATAATAGGAGTGGCTCGAGCAGGAAAGACAACATTAGGAAATATGATTAAAGATAAATTTAATCAGTATAACATAATTCATGCTGACTCAATTATATGGGGAATAATAAGAGGAACAGGTAATGAAGAATACTATACTAAAAATGTAAAGGCAAGAAAAGAATTAGTACATAGTGATAAATTTCAAAGGATTATATTAGAAATTTATAAATCTTCTATAAAGCAAGATATTCAAAATTATGGCACTATTCTTGAAAGTGGACAATTAGAACCAAAATATGCAAGAGAATTACTTGAAATGGGAAATTTAATTTGTGTTTGTTTAGGACATGGAAATCTTGATAAAGAAGGAATTATGCAATTATGTAGAGAACATGATACAGAAAAGGATTGGACATATGGAATATCAAATGAAAATTTATCAGCAAATGCTGACAAATGGAGTGAGAAAAATGAATTATTAAAGGTAGAATGCCCTAAATATAGGATTGAGTATATAGATACATCTAAAAATAGAAAACAAGTATTAGAACAAATATTAGCAAGAATAGATGAAAAAGTAGATATAAAGGAAAGGGAAGAATATGAGAGATAAAACAAAAGTGTATTTAATAACAGGTGTAGCAGGTTTTATTGGTGCAAATCTTGCAAAAAGAATATTAGAAACTAAAAGTGATAATATACAAATAATTGGTATTGATAATTTAAATGATTATTATGATGTGAAATTAAAAGAATATAGACTATTTGAATTAAAAACATTTGATAAATTTGAATTTATTAAATGCGATATATCAGAAAAAGATGAAATTGAGCCAATATTTGAAAAATATAAACCTAATATCGTTGTGAATTTAGCTGCACAAGCAGGGGTTAGATATAGTATAACAAATCCTGATGCTTATATAAAGTCAAATATTGTAGGATTTTACAATATATTAGAATGTTGCAGAAAAAATGAAATAGAACATTTAGTATATGCATCAAGTTCATCTGTTTATGGATTAAATAAGAAAATACCATATTCTACAGAGGATAGAACAGATATGCCTGTATCATTATATGCAGCAACAAAAAAATCTAACGAACTTTTAGCATATAGTTATTCAAAATTGTATAACATCAGAACTACAGGTTTGAGATTTTTTACAGTATATGGACCAGCAGGTAGACCTGATATGGCATATTTTAAATTTACAAATAAACTGTTAAATGGGGAGAAAATACAAATATATAATTATGGAAAATGTGAACGTGATTTTACTTATATAGATGATATAGTAGAAGGAATAGTAAGAACAATACATAAGATTCCAATAGAGAAAAAAGGAGAGGATGGATTACCTATACCACCATATAAAGTATATAACATAGGGAAAGGAAAACCTGATAATTTATTAGATTTTGTTAATATATTACAAGAAGAGTTGATTAATGCAGAAGTTTTGCCAAAAGATTATAATTTTGAAATTCATAAGGAATTAGTAGCAATGCAACCAGGCGATGTGCCTATAACTTATGCAGACACAAAACAAATGGAAGAGGAAATGAATTTTAAACCAAGTACGTCATTAAGAGAAGGATTAAGAAAATTTGCTGAATGGTATAAAAAGTATTATATGCAATAGGAGTGAATGATATGAAAATTGCAATAGTTGGAATAGGGTATGTTGGGTTATCTTTGGCTACATTATTAAGTCAGTATAATGAAGTTGTAGCATTAGATATTATAAAAGAAAAAGTAGATAAAGTAAACAATAAAATAAGCCCTATTGAAGATGAATATATAGAAAAATATTTAAAAACAAAAAAATTAAATTTAAGAGCAACATTAGATTATAAAAATGCTTTTTATAAAGCAGATTTTATTATAATTTGTATGCCGACAAATTATGATGAAAAAAATAATTTTTTTGATACTTCACTTGTAGAAGAAACAATAGTAAAGGTAAAAAAATTGAAAATCGCAACAACAATAATAATTAAGTCAACAGTTCCAGTAGGATTTACAGAAAAAATGAAAATAAAATACAATATGAATAATATTATATTTTCACCAGAATTCTTAAGAGAAGGAAAAGCATTATATGATAATTTATATCCATCTAGGATTATTTTGGGTGATGAAAATGAACAAGCAGTAAAGTTCGCAAATTTATTAAAAGAAGCTTCACTAAAGAAAAATGTGGTAATAAAATATATGAAAGCAACAGAAGCAGAAGCAGTAAAATTATTTTCTAATACATATTTAGCATTAAGGATTGCATACTTTAATGAATTAGATACATATGCAGAAATGAAAGGGTTAAATACAAAAAATTTAATAGAAGGTGTATGTTTGGATCAAAGAATAGGAGATTTTTATAATAATCCTTCTTTTGGGTATGGAGGATATTGTTTACCTAAAGATACAAAACAGCTGAAGGCAAATTATAAAGATGTACCTGAAAACTTAATTACTGCTATTGTAAATAGTAATTGTACGAGAAAACAACATATTGTAGAAGAAATATTAAGCAAAGAATCTAAAAATATTGGTATATATAAATTATCAATGAAAAAGAATTCAGATAATTTTAGAACAAGTGCTATATTTGATATAATAGATATGCTTGTAGAAAAAAATAAAAATGTAATAATATATGAACCACAATTTAAAAAAGAAAAATATAAAAATTGTAAAATAATAAGGGATCTTAATTTATTTAAGGAAAATAGTTCAATTATAATTGCTAATAGAATAGAAGAAGAATTAATGGATGTAATGGAAAAGGTTTATACAAGAGATATTTTTTTTAGAGATTAATTATTTATAAGATATTGAGTTGAAGTTTGGATTATAAATCTAGATGTCTATTTAATTAGACATTTAGAAAAATTAGATGTATAAGTATATTGATAAGTGTTATGCTGATGAGTATAATTAAATAATAAAAAAATTGTTTCAGTAGAAAATAATTAGATAAAAGTTGAACAAAAAGACACAAATAAACTTGTGGCTGGACTTATAATTAGAAATATAAAATTAATGCAAAAAAAATATATAAAAAAATTTAAAATAAATTAATTGTAAAATAATTTTTGATGATATAAGAAAGTGAGAAGATAAATATGAAGAAATTAACATATATTTTTAGTGGCTTTTCAACTACTGAACATTTTGGAAAAGAAGTGAGCCAAATTTTTGAAAAGGATTTGAAAGGATGCGAAAACATAATTTTTATTCCTGGAGGAATGGGAAAGGACGAAAAAACCGATAAATATGTTAATACCGATGTAGAATGGTTTAGAGAAATAGGTATAAATATAAAAAATATAGATATTTTAGACATAGGTATGAGTAATGAAACAGTAAAAGAAAAAATTAATAGTGCTGATATAGTATTCTTAATGGGAGACTAACTATTAATTGTCAATAGAAATATTAAAATTTTTTTAATATTTTTAAATAAATAAAAATTTGCAT